>JAJFUY010000151.1 GCA_021372185.1 Chlamydiales bacterium
TTAATTTTTGACCATACACTCTATCTACGATAGCCTCCAAAACATACAATAGCCCCACACTATGACACAAGTGGGTTAGCCAAAGTATTGAACGTTCGTCTAAGTTGTGGAAGTTATTGTTAAATCGGTGTGTGCTCAAAAATTAAGAGCGGTAAAAAATTACCGCACTCCAGAGCGAGCTTACGCTCACAAGCTACAAATGTCCAAACTCGAGACAAAAGCCTTTGGTATGTAAATACCAAAGGCTTTTATTTTTACATAAGCTCTGTGGCTTGGGCGGCAAGCTCTGAGCGTTCGGTCTTTTCTAGGAAGACGTTGCTGTGGAGGTTACTGTCTTTAAACTTACCTACAGTGTAGCTTAAACCGTTTGAGTCCTTATCTAGATAGGGATTGTCAATTTGGGTTGGGTCGCCAGCAAGTATTACTTTCGTGCCGTCGCCAGCTCTTGAGATAATGGTTTTTACTTCATGGGGTGTTAAGTTTTGAGCTTCATCTATGATGATAAACATCTTAGGTAAAGAACGGCCACGAATATAGGTTACAGCTTCCATTTCAATCTTTTTGCTATCTAATACCCATCTAAGTGTATCTGTAGACTCGTTTCCAAGTGACGCGCAGAGAAGTTCTAGGTTATCAAAGATTGGCTGCATCCAGCTTGAGAGTTTTTCTTCTTTTGTACCAGGAAGATAGCCAATGTCTCGGCCAAGTGGAACAATTGGACGTGAGATAAGAATCTTTGTATATAACCCCTCGTCAAACACCTTACGAAGGCCGCAAGCTAATGCTAGAAGCGTTTTTCCCGTTCCGGCTGGGCCCATGAGAGACACCAACTTGCTTTCGTCACGCAAGAGTGCATCCATAGCACACTTTTGCTCAACGTTTCGTGGCTTTATACCCCATATGGTAGGAATTTTTACTAGCGGCACAAGCTGGTTTGCAGGCGCATCATAGCGTGCAACGGCACTTGAATGCTCTTGGCTGCTTAAAATACTATACTCATTAGGGCGAAACTGCGTGCCAGGAAGTACCAATTTACTGTCTTTATAAAAGTGATCTATGAGCGATTTTTCTAACTCAATGTGGCGTATGCCGGTTGAAATAGTCTCATAAGAAAATTTGAGATTTTCATAGTCTTCATTTTCTATACCGATGGCATCTGCTTTAACGCGAGCCGCAAAATCTTTTGATACAAACACCACTCTTTTGCCCTGCTCAAATAACAGGTAGGCCGCCATCAGAATTTTATTATCATTTATCGTCATGGCAAGACTTTGAGAAAAGTCCGTCTTCATCTCCATTAAGATCCGAATCTTCGCTCCATTTTGCAGGGTAAGACCTGTGTGCAAATTCCCTTCACCGAGCTCTTTTAAGCTGGCAAGTTCACGAATAGCCGCACGAGCATTCTTTCCAAGCTCTCCTGGAGTGCGTTTGAGCTTATCAAGTTCTTCTAAAACTGTTACTGGAATAGCCACTTCATGTCTTGGAAACTTAAAAATTGCTTCTGGATCATGTAGGAGGACGTTAGCATCTAAGACAAAAATTTTTTCTTTCACGATGACTCCTTAGCGATTGGCGGTTTGGCTTATCAATACTGGAATAGGTGTTGATTTGTCAACAAAAGTTAAAATCAGCACTCGCAGCGCTAGACTGCTAATTTTGTTGACTTATTAGATACAGTGGGTGTATACTAAGAGAAGAAGACCAATAGATGACGCTAGGAGGGCACAAATGAAAATTACAGATAAACTTATTTCAATACCGCCCTATATTTCAACATCTTGGGATAAAATTTCTTCATTACATATGAGTGAAAGTAATTTAATTATTTCACTTCTTGATGAAACACGTATAACAATCCCACAACTAACGCCAGGCGATCTTCAAGAAATTTTTAATGCTCATGCGCATTTTCTTGAAATGCAAGATGCTAATCAACCAATCACTCATCAAGAAGATACCCCTGCACAGATTACTGAAGATCAAATGACTGCGCCCTTACGAGTATTATTTGGAACTCTTGAATCACTCACACAGGCTCTACAGCATAATCCAGCATATAGTCAACTAGCAGCATTACCAGAAGAAATTGCTAGCAAGATTGAAATGCTTGGCAAGACACTTCCACCAGAAGAGCTTGCAAACTTTTTACATCCAGTTGCAAATTGCAACTGCATGTACTGCCAAATATCACGCATTTTAAAACAGGAACATGCGCCAGAAACAGTAGAACCTACTGAATATGAAATTGAAGATGAAGACTTACAATTTGAGCAGTGGAAAGTAGAAACTATAAGTGATAAAATGTATCACGTCATCAATAAACTTGACCCAACAGAGCACTACAACGTGTACCTTGGCGATCCTATAGGCTGCACCTGCGGCAAGCAAAACTGTGAACACATTGTTGCTGTCTTACGACATTAGATTCTTGTAGTAAAAGTTACAGGCTTCTACAATGAAGCCATAACTTTTATGCACAAGGTTTTTCCCATGCGTCTTTGGATTTTACTTCTCTCTTTTTCTTGCACTCTTTCAATGGCAATAGCCGATGAACAAGAGCAAATGCAGCCCCAAACTCATACGCCGAAACGCTTTGAGTCGTTTACCGGTAAAATTTCTGGCCACAATGTGCGCATGCGCTTGCAGCCAAATCTTGATGCGCAAGTGTACAAAGAACTTGATAAAGATGATCTTGTACTCGTAACGGGTTTAGTAGACGATTTTTATGCCTGCATGCCTCCAAAAGGCCTTAAAGGCTATATCTTCCGCACGTATGTACTAGATGGCGTAGTTGAGGGCACAAATGTATTTGTAAGACTCGGCCCCGATCGTACAAGTCCAAGTGTTGCTCAGTTAAATAGCGGCGATGTTGTGAAAGGCACAATTGCCCCCCAGAACAACAAATGGCTCCAAATTGATATTCCAGAAGATGTGCGTTTTTATGTAGCCAAAGACTATGTGCAAAAAGCAGGTGATGCAAGCTACTTTGCAAAACAAGAGTCAAAACGCCAAGATGCAAACAAAAAACTTAACGACTTAGAAATTGCGTTAGATAAAGAACTAGAAAAGCCATTTCACAAAATACAGCTAGCAGGTATCTCAAGCCAGCTTACCCAGTTTATCAAAGACCACAAAGATATGCCGCAGTTAGTAGCTCAAGCAGAAACACTTATCTCACACATGCAGCAGCTTTACCTAACACGCGGTGTTGCAGTAAATGATGAAGAACCTCAAGTCAAGGCGGCCCCTAAAGTTGAAAAAGAAGTTGAAAAGACAAAAGAAGCAACCACTATTGCACCAGCAACTATTACCCCACCTGCACCTGCTAAGCCAGTAGCTATTCTCTCCTGGCAAGAACAAGAAAAAGCCTTTATAGATGGCCTTATACAAAGCGGTAAAGCACAATCAGCAGAAAGCTTTTATACAAGCGAGATGCAAAAAGGCAACACGCTTCATGGCACCATTAAGCCTTATAATAGCTTTGTCAGCACACGTCCGGGTGATTTTGTGTTGCTAAACCTCAAGACAAACTTGCCTATAGCATATCTCTACAGCACAAAGACTGATTTATCTCGCTGGATCAATAAGCCAGTAACACTTTTGGTGTCAGATCG
>JAJFUY010000157.1 GCA_021372185.1 Chlamydiales bacterium
TCATCGTCATCATCATCATCTAGCGCCTTAATTACTTTAGTTGGTTTTACCTGTTTGTCATTCATCGCTGTCTCTAAAACCTCTTTAAAAGGCTTTTTAGAGCCGTCGTCTGTCGTGGGGGTAGTAGATTTGGCGTTAGTCGAATCTTTATTAGGCTGCGCTTGAGCTTTTTGGGGCTCTTGCGGGTCCTGTGGTGGGTTTATTTTTGTTGGCATAACCATATAATTTACTCCTCCCTCTTAGCATCTTTTCTGGCTTGGGCTTTATTTTGCATGTACTTTGATAGAAACATTGTAGACCCGACATCATCTTCTTCACGAGTCTCGATTATTGCGAGCTCTTTTAAAGCATCTCGTGTCCACTCTTTTTTATGTATTTCTATCTTGTCTTGCTCCTTTTGCCTTTGCCTTAATTGGTTTTTAGCAAGCTCTACATTCTTTTCGGCAAGTTCTACTTGGGCTTGCTGATCTTTTACCTTTTTTTCTTCTACTCTAAGCCTTTCTTGTACAACTTTTATGTACAATTTGGCCTGGTCAATCTTGTCGCTCGTCGTTCCGTGGTCGTACTCATGTCTTAGCTGCAAGAGCTTGTCTTCGTAGTGGTGCTTTACCTTATCTCGCTCTTGTTCTCGCTCTTTAAGCTTTTCTTTTTCGATGTCAAGCGCCTTCATCTTCTCTTTTACTTGCTGCTCGGCATCTTCTACCCGCTTAATTTTCACTTCTAGTACCTGCCCTAGCGGGTAGGGTGGTAAATCAGATATTTGTGGCACGAGGTATATCCTTACTTAAAGAGTGCTCTAAGCTGCTGCATAGTCTCTTGCCAGCCGCATTTTTCATCTACACCCTGCTTTAAGAAGCGGTTTACCTTTTCTACATAGTCTATAGCAAAGTCTACGTTCTTGTCAGACCCTCGTTTATATTCGCCAATTTTAATTAACAGCTCGTTTTTTCTGTATGTTGCCAGTACCTCTTTCAGCTTACCAATAAGTTGTACGTGGTCTTTTGAGGTAATCGATGTTAGTACCCGGCTAGCTGATGATAATACGTCAATGGCAGGGAAGTGATACTGTCGCGCTAGTTCTGCAGATAGAATTATGTGACCATCCAAAATAGAGCGCACTTCATCGGCAACAGGCTCGTTCATATCATCACCGGCTACCAATATTGTGTAGAAGCCTGTGATGGAACCTTTATCTGAATTTCCGGCCCTTTCTAGTAGTCGTGGCAGCGTAGAGAATACTGAAGGGGTATATCCGCCCCTGGCAGGTGGTTCTCCGGCCGCAAGGCCAACTTCACGGATTGCGCGGGCAAAACGCGTAACTGAGTCCATCATCAAAATGACAGACTTGCCCTGATCTCTAAAGTACTCAGCAATCGCAGTTCCTACGTAGGCAGCATTTAATCTGAGCTGTGATGCCTGGTCTGATGTAGAAACAACGAGTACTGATCTTTTAAGGCCTTCTGGGCCTAAATCTTTTTCGATAAATTCTCGTAATTCACGGCCACGCTCACCAATTAAGCTAATAACGTTTACGTCAGCTACGGCGTTTCTGGCTAGCATACCGAGTAAGGTAGATTTACCACCGCCGGCTGCTGCAAATATACCAACCCTTTGGCCAATACCAGCAGATAAGACGCCATCTATTGCTCGGATACCGGTAGAAAGGGGCTCTGATATGATCTTACGCTTTAACGCATCAGGTGGGGCTCGAAGTACTGGCACAGTCTCAAAAAGTTCTAGCGGGCCCTTTGTATCAAGATCTAGGGGGTTGCCAAGAGCATCTAATACGCGGCCAAGAAGCTTGGGGCCAACTTTAATGCTGAGGGGCATACGTGTGGGGATAACTTCAGATGATGGGCCAATCCCTTTCATCTCTCCTAGGGGCGAAAGAAGTACTTCTTCACTAGTAAAACCCACCACCTCTGTCATCAAAGGTTCCATGTTGTCACGTTTTACAAGGCATACTTCGCCAATTTTAACGTGAGGCACAATGGCTTTAATTAACAGGCCTATGGTCTCTGTGATACGTCCACTGACAGATGTCACCTGAACTTCATCCAGGCGGTCCATCATTTTGTCAATGTGTGTATCCATTTCGAGATTTTCTAGCACTTCTTGTTCTTTCGTCATCACCCATCCTCTTTAAATGCAAAATCACTATAGGCTTATCACGTGTGTAAGACTATAGCTAAGCGGTGAGATAATTCAAGTCTTACACTTGAACGTTCATGATTGTCTTTGTGCCTTCAAGAGCTTTATTCAAGACGTTAGTGAAGAATTCAAGCTCACTTTGTACAAAACCTAACTTGATTTGTACCGCCAATAGCTTCTCAGGGGTGAGTTTTTCTTTTGAGTTCTGGAGAGAGTTAATTTCTCCAACTATTGTATAGAGCTGTCGGTCGCTATTTGAAAGCATGTTAAGAAACTTAACAAGGGGCTTTTGGCCAACGTTGTTATGAATCTCTTGTGCAGTTACTTCTACGCCAACTTTGTTGAGCGCTGTTTTTAAGCTTGAATCCACGTGGATAAGCTTATCAGTGAGCAAGGCATCATGAGCTGGGCTTATGCGAACAGGAGTCTGGCTGCTTTGCGCTTCCTGGATTTTCGCAATAGGAGCTTGGATGTTTGCTCGTAGATCTTCTGCCTGCTGGACAATTTGATCTACAGTAACAGGTTTTAGCCGTTCTATCCTATTTGAGCTTATGCTCATCTGATCAATAGGGCTAATTTTTTGAACAGGGTTTTCTGCTGCCACTAGGTTAACTTTGGGATTTATGCTATCCCATTTCGACTCAGCACGTGATACGGCTTCATCAAATTTTACCTTTTGTGGGGCAGAAACTTCTTCAGTCTCTTGGATATCAAGTGCCGCATGGGTAGCATCTACCTTTTCGACTCTTTCTATCTTTTCGATTGACTGTTCAAACTTTTGGAATGCTTGTTCTGCCATATATTACCCACTAGTAATGGGTTACAACACACTATTTCTCTTCGCCTTCATCAGCCTGTGCTGGAGCGGCAAGAGGGGAAAAATCTCTCTTCTTAAGGTCATTATTTGCCCATTCCATGCATACGTCAGCTAAGTTTTTAATCGTTTGATTATCACTTTTTGCTTTTGCATCCATAATGAGCTTTTCGCCCTGCTTCATTTTGTTCTTGGTCATCATGTAGCAGATGCCAAGTAAAGCTTGAGCTAGATAATGTTCCTTATCTTTCTCTAAAATACCTTCAAAAATCTTTGCAGCTTCATTTACCTGAAGCTTATGTAGGGCAATATAGCCCAGGCCTAATTGAGAGGCCGGATTATCCGGATGGAGGAGTTCTGCAGATTTAAATAATCTGCGTGCTGCAATTTCATCGAGTTGCTTCACCGCAACAAAACCTGCTTCGATGAATAGTGCAAAGTCCTCTCTGAAGTAGTCTAATAGACTTTCTTCGCTCATAATGTAAGCTCCATCTTCGTTTGTAATAATCCAGCACTCTCAATTTTCCTTCGTGTCCACCTCCAAAGTGCAATATGGAGGCAACATATATGCAAGTAACTAAGGGTATTAGCCTTTCATGTTTCTTGCAATGTTGTTGATAGAAGTGTTCATACCAGAAATGACAGATGTTGACATTTCTGAGAACTGTGTCAACTTGTTCATAGCCATTTGTAGGTCAAACATATCAGCAATGCTCATTGCGCTCTTTTTAGAACGAATGATAGCAATTTTAGACTTAGCAATCGCTGTTAAGTCGTTGATAGTATTGACAAGAACACTAAACTGCAAGCCGAGCTGTGGGTTTGCTAACCAACCGCCGGATGTAATATTAAGGCTTTGCCATGGATCTGTGAACGGGGTTGTCATTAGAACCTCCAATTATTTTTACTAAATTTCACAATTATCGGCTAAATGGCAACTACCATTTAGCTACTCTTATGCGATTATCGGTCTCACATAAGCAACAGGGACTTATTTTCTGGTAGAGCCTTGTTGAGAAGCTCTTCCTAAGACTACGGCTAAGGCATGATAGCCATTTAGCAAAATCCCTAAGTAGTCATACTCTTCCTTCTTGCTGCCCTTGCGCAAAAACTCTTTAATTTTTGCTACGCGCTCTTCGATGCGCTTGGCATATTCTTTTTGCTTATCTGGGTCTTTCAGTTCTACTTCAAGATCAAAGAAAAAGGGAGCCGCTCCTTTCTTCTTTTGCTTTTCCATTCCAAACATAAGCTAACTCCTGTTTGAGGGCATGCTTTACCCTCTTTTCTCTCTATTCTTAGTATACACCCAATTATCTATTAAAATCAATTCTATAACGTATTCCATCTTTTTCTAGGTACACTACGTTAGTCTGAATATCAGTAATGGTCATACCATCCATTATATCACCCTTAGTTAATATCCTGCCGTTTATCACTATGTTGACGTTGCTACCCTGTAGTGAGTGGCCAGAAATCTGGTATTTATCGGTGATATTAACAAGTGTTTGTTCAGGCGCAACCTCGTTTACAAGTGACTG
>JAJFUY010000192.1 GCA_021372185.1 Chlamydiales bacterium
GCTATGTGGGTGTGCTAAAGTGTAAACCATGTCTGTGTTCGACATCGCGTGATTGAATCGCCCTCAGACGGGATCTAATGTTTGTTCATCATTACCCACCGTTCCATTCGGTCGCGGTGGGCTTCGTTCAATCGTCCTAAAGGACTCTAAAACAAAATGCACTTTTCATCAAAATTGTGTTTATTACTTAATCACGTTTTTTGGTGAAGATTTTTTCCCAGGCTGGGATGTTGGCAAGCGACGGTAAGTTTTTCATGTCGATTTGGATTTCTTCTTCTTTTTCTGGGACTACTTCAGCTTTTGGGGCTTCTGGTTTTTTTGACATGGCGTAGAGTTTATTGCTCTTGGCAAGCTTGTTGCGGCTTTTTTTGCGCATGTGCACGAGGAAGTTGTGTACGCTTTCTACGCTTGCGCCTGCATGTTTGGATTTAAAGGCAATTGTACGATCAGATGTTACTATGATGGCTCTTTTGCCGTGGGCATCTGCGCAGTCTACTAGGTAATCATCGGCTGTTTGGCCGCGTGCTGTAAAGATGATCTCGATAGACTGGAAGTGACCTCGCTTAATATCGTCACTTTGGAGTGGGGCGTCAAAGACCACCGTAAGGAGTAGATTTAGACTTGAGGCTAGGGTGTCAAGCTCTTCGATAAGTCTTTTTCGTGCATCTTCTAGGCTAACTCCAGAGCGTCCCCAGCTTTCTTTAAATAAGAGGTTATAGCCATCTATAAAGTAATGATTAGCGTGCTGTTTCAAAAAAACCGATGAGTTTTTCTAAGGCTTTACGTCGGGGTGAAACGCGAAGTCGAACATGATTTGAAAGCTCGGCAAGTGTTTTCATGTAGTCATGCTTAATGAATATAGAATTAAAGTCGTTAGAGCCTTTGCCGCGTTCAGAGTCGGCTATAAAGCCTTCTATGCGGCCTGTAGCTATGCGCTCCTTACCGTCGGCTGTGACGCAGGCAATTGTCGATTCAATATAAGCAGATCTTTCGAGATCACTTTTACCAGCCAAGGTTTTAAGGATGTCTTTTGTCTGGGCAGTTGTAGTGTCGTGAGAAAAGAGGCTTTTTGCTTTATCGCCAAGAGTAGGAAGAATAAGGCCCCAGTGTTCTGCTATGCTGCATTTTTTTAAAGCGCTTGCTGCGTGTTGTGCTTTGGCAAGGGCGTTTTGGGCAATAGTCTTGCTTGGGTCAGTCGCGAGTGGTTTAAAATCAGGAAAATCAAAAAGCGACAAAATAGAACATAAAGGTGCGAGATCTTTTAAGATCTCGCGTATTTCTGATACTTTTTGCGTATTGCTAGAAGCAATGACAATTTCCATACAACAATTACTCTAAGAAACTTTTTATCGACACAACTTTGTAGTTATCGTTCTTAAATTCGAAGCTTTCACCCGTCTTTTTGCCAAGCATAGCTTGAGCGAGTTTTGACTGAAATGAAAGAACATTCGCATCAGGATTTGCATCCCATGGGCCTAAGATTGTGTAGGCAACTGAGTTCTTTTTTTGGTCTTCAATGGTAACTTTTGCGCCCACACTAATTACATCAGTGACGATGTCATCTTTTGTGATGATGCGCGCATGGCGGAACTGATCAGAGAGTGCCTTTAGCTCGGATTGTAGACGAGATCTCCTTTCGCATGCGGCTTTATATTCAGCGTTTTCGCGCAAGTCTCCGTGGCCACGAGCCGTTTCTACTTCTCTTGCATTTGATACCATCTCAATGGTGCCAATTTGCTTGATACGATCGTGTACTTTATTGTAGCCATCTTGAGTTGTCCAAAGTACTTCGTGATCATGAGCATGAGCTACTTTTGCTTCTGCAAGTGATGGATGGGCAACTGCAACTAACGAGTTGAGAATTTTCTTGTCATGATCAGAAAAGGCCTGACACTTAGATGTGAGAAGTAAAAATTCTTGGGCAAACTGAAGTGTTGTTGTCTTTAAAAAGTTACGCACCACTTCAAAGCGCTGGGCAGTAAGGAGGTTGTACATCTTTTTAGAGAGGTCACGAACTTCAATTTTTTGATCGAGCGAGTGAAAGAGAATTAAAAACGCTTCAAATGCCAAAGCCTTGCCATGTTGATCTTGGTAGTGCTTTTCTTCGCCGTCGATTATCTTTTGGAAGTACCAGACAAGTGCTTCTGGATATTTCTTTGGATGCTCCATCAAATCTTGCAGCTGTCTTTTTAGCTGATCGCGTGTACTATCTGTGTCTAGTTCTTTTAAGAGATAATCTCGAAGTGAGTTTTGATCGATAACAAATAAAAGATCTAAAAATATATTCTGCCAGTCGCTTCGAAGTGTCTGCAAAAGCATTAAAAAGCGCTTTTTAAGGGCCACAATTTCGATGTTTTTTAAGCAAGAATTGACATCTTTTAGATCAGCAATTTTGGCTTTCAGAGTATCTTGGTGAGCTGTATAGCCTAAAGAATGTTCTAAAAACAAAAGTGTTTGTAAAAACTCATCTTCTGAGATTTTTGGCGCTTCTAAAAGGCTTTTAATTTTTGAAGTAATTTGCTCTTTTGACTGCGCATCTTTTAGTGTTTCAGGAAAGTCTCTGATGAGGTTGTGCGCCGCTGTGAGAATGTCTTGAAACGTTTTTTTGCCAGAAAATGCCTTGCTAAGGCGGTCAGAGACGGATGCTGAGCCTTTTCTGAGCGTGTAGGGCATCTTTGGGTTGTCTGGGCTTTCAATCAAATCGTCTTTTTTAAGCTTCACGCGTGCTTGCTGCCACCATTTTGAGTAGTCATCTTCTGGTATTACAGCATCAGAAAAGAGGTCTTTAATTTCAGAGGCTGTTTGAGGGCCTAGATTTAGTAAAAGGTTGTGAATTACCTGAACTGGGTTTTCGCGAGCTTCGGCCTCTAGAGCATCTGCATCGGCAAAACGACGAGCTAAAAAGTGGTCTTTAGCAAGTGGAACTAGCGTTTTAAAGGCATTTTTAAAGGAGATATCTTTTTTTGCGCCATTTAAGTTTTCAAATTCAATAGACACTTGTTCTCTTAGGAATGAAAACTCAACAATTTCCCCCACTCCCCAGCCGGCGGTGTGCATGACAAAATTGCCATTCTGAATATGGTTAAGAAGGTAAAAGTTAGAAAGAGCTCCCTGGAAATTATCAGCATTTCTCATGCCAACTAAGCGTATTTTTTCGTTATAGGTGGGGTCTTGAGAAAAACGAGTTTTGAGATGATCTTGAGCTATCAAAAAGAGCGCTTGGCTGTTTGTCACTTGAAGGTCAAAAATCAGCTTTAAAGCTTCAATTTTTAGGTCTTCTTCTTGCACAGTAAGCGTGATAGGCAAAATAGCCTCAACATACTGGCCAAAAGGTTTTGCAAAATCTGATTGTTTGATAAGGCGTAAAATTTCGACAATTTCTTGTCCGTCTGGAATGTCACCTTGGCAGTATTCATGCCATAGCTGCATAACTTTTGAGTAATCTCGAGCTTGAAGCTGATTTCTAAACTCTTCCACGTACGCCATTGATTCTCTCCTAGGGTTCTCAGGTACTCTTAACGAGAAAAGTATAGATGGGAATAGATTTAATTACGAGAGCTTTTGTGAGATAATGCAGCTTTCATTTTAACTATTTTGTTGATAAAATTAAAATAGGTAGCATGTAATTATGAGGCATTGCTATTACGGCAAGTTATGGGAGAACAGAAAAAAGAAAAATACTCCAGCATATTTGATGCTGTTTCTAAGCTAGAGCGCAAAAAAGCCGTAGAAAAGGTGCTGTCCGAAGATACAGCTGAGGCCCAGAAGGCTCCTGCCTTGTCAAATGAAGAAATTGTCCAAAAGATTCAAGAGTATGAAAAACTGCATAATGTGCTGGCTGATTCATTAGAAAAAACCTTCGTAAAAAATAATCTCTCTCCAAAAAGACTGCGTGAATACTTTAGTACTTCTCAAAATTTTTCGGCTGACCAGTGGCAGCTCATCGAAAAAGAGCGCGAAAGTATAGAAGAAATGCTCGCACGCTTAGTGCCCAATAAAGGCAAAAAGTCAGCAGATGATGATACAAAACCTGAAAAATCAGATCAAAAACGACCAAAAAAGATGCAAGTCAAAAGTCGTTGGACGCCAATGCATTAGATCTCAAAAATATTCCCGTATCAAAATATAAATTATTATGGTAATACAAGGTTTGAAAACTTTTTATTACGGATGGTGTGCCTTATGGGAATAGATGCTAATTCACTCAATACGCTTTATACAGATCTTGATCAGCAAATTTGCGACTTTCAAAAAAAGGGAATGTCTGAAGAAAAGGCGTTAACTAAAGTGCTCATTCGCTTTACCGTAGTGGATGGCAAGCAGCAAATCGTAGTAGAGAAAAAAAGCTTTTGGACAACTTTGAAAAACATTTTTATCCCAGGCAGAAAAGCTGAGTATGATTTTGAAAAAAACATAAGTACCATTAAGAATGGTTTTCCATCGGAAGTCAAAGATTTCAAGGAATATCAGAAGTATTCAAAGCTTGCCAAAGAACTCAATACTATAGTGCACCATGTAAACGATGAAAGAGGTAATAAGAAGATACAAGATTTTAACATTTCTTACGTGCCTCCTCAGAAAACAACAGTAATTTCTCATACGATAACTATGACAACTGAAAAAGAAGAAACTGTAAGAAGCGAAAAGCCTGTAAATCCTCCTGTTCCTCAAAGCACGACTACCTCAAATCCAAACACTTTACCTCCCAAAACTCCTGATACAGAATCTAGTGCAACAATCAATAGACCAGCTCCCGGTGGCAAATCAGCTGATGGAAAATTAACGCAAGTTCGTAAAATCGCCATGGAAGCGCAATTATTTGGTCTGCAAAAAAAAGAACCACAAGCACCAAAAACTGAAGAGGTTGTGAATAAGCTGCCCCCAACGGCACGTCGTCCTAAAGGCCCCCCAAAAAATGTAAAAGTTACTCGCGATGAGGCTCAAAATTTAATCGCAAAAAATTCTGAATCTACAAGTACCGGCAAATTTGGAAAGGTGCTCACAGACAATGATGAGCTTTTTAGTAAATTCTTAGGATTTAGCGTGCTAGATAATTGCGATTCAGATGCTACAGCGCAAACAATAGCAGAAGAGTTTACAAGTAGACAAACTGAGGCAATTGTGGCAAATTTTGCCGAGGCTCTCAAGCCCTTGCAGTCAGATCCAACTACTGGAATTGGCGGCTGGTTTCAAAGTTCTACAGATTATGCAAAAGAAGGCACGCTTGCTTACACGCTAGTAGCCGATATGAAAACAGAACTTGCGGATACCTTAAATGCAATGGCTACAACTGATCAAAAGGTAGAAGGCTCGCTAAATAAACTAGCAGCTCTATGCCAAAAAGCGAACTGGTTGCTAGAGACGCATGGTAAAAACTCAGATGAAATTACCTAAGTTAAAGCCACTTTATTTGCAAATACCCTATATAAAGCCATTGCAAAAGAATACATGTACGAAGGAAAGTTTAAACCGGGTATATATATTACCGAGGATATGAAAGGGCTTATGCATGAAAAGCCCAAAGTGTCGAAATTTTTTGCCATGACTCCAGAGGTTTTACAGGCTGAAATTGTAGGTGATAAAAATACACCTTTGCCTGCAGCTTTAAGAGAGATTAAAGTATTGGCAAAATTGGCATCTCATAGCTCACGGCCAGAAACACTTTTGCAAGAATTTGGACAGCTAGATTTACCGGTAGTACAAGCTAAAGAGTAACGATGAACACCGAACAACTAGATCAGGAAATTATAAAAGCCAATGCGCTCATTGATAGCCTAAAAAAAGAGATGGCAAAAGCCATCATAGGGCAAACTGAGATGATTGAGCGTCTCATTATGGCTATTCTTTGTGGCGGCCATGTGCTTTTAGAGGGTGTGCCGGGTATTGCTAAAACATTGGCTGTTAATACATTAGCGAAAGCTCTGTCGTTAGATTTTAAGCGCATCCAGTTCACACCAGATCTTTTGCCGTCAGATCTTATTGGATCTTCTGTCTATCATCCAAAAGATGGTACATTTTCAGTAGAAAAAGGGCCTGTTTTTACAAACGTTGTGCTAGCGGACGAAATTAACCGCGCGCCGCCAAAAGTGCAGTCGGCACTCCTTGAAGTCATGCAAGAGCACCAAGTAACCATAAGCGGCCAGACGTTTAAAACAAGTGAACCCTATTTTGTTTTGGGGACACAAAACCCAATTGAACAAGAGGGAACCTACCCTCTGCCAGAAGCCGAAACTGACCGTTTTATGATGAAGGTAGTAATTAAGTATCCAACACCCAAAGAAGAAAAAGAAATTGTGCTGCGATATGGGACCAAAGCCCCGTCTGTTATTACGCCGCAAATGAGCCCGCAAGATATATTAGAGCTGCAGGCACTCGTAAAAAAAATATACATCGATGACAAGATTTTAGAGTATATCATTAAGATCGTTGATGCTACGCGCAATCCCAAAACGGCTGCAATTGAAGGATTGCTTGAGTATGGTGCGTCCCCACGAGCAAGTCTATGGCTAAGTAGCTGTTCTCGCGCACATGCACTCCTTAATGGCAGAAACTACGTCACACCATTTGATGTGCGGCAGGTGGCATTTGACATATTACGTCACCGCCTTGTGCTATCGTATGAAGCGCAAGCCCAAGAGCTTACTGCCGATGATATAATTAAGCGAATCTTTAACAAAATTCCAGTACCGTGAAATCTGAAATTGAACTTCTTTCAAGCAAAGTTCGAAAGATTGAAATTACGGCTCGCCGTGAGGTGTTAGACGTCTTTTCGGGCATGTATGCCTCTGCCTTTAAGGGGCGAGGTATCGAGATGGAAGACGTACGAGAATTTCAGACAGGTGATGACATCCGAGCCATAAACTGGTCAAAAACTGCGCAAATGGGAAAGCCGTTTGTAAAAGAATTTCGTGAAGAGCGAGATTTAACGGTGATGCTGATTGTTGATGTTTCATCTTCTCTTGCATTTGGAAGCCAGTATGAAACAAAGCATACACGATTAGCAGAAGTCGGCGCATTAATTGCCTTTTCTGCCATCTATAATCACGATAGAGTTGGCCTTGTGCTCTTTTCTGAGGGCATACAAAAGGAAATCGCACCAAGGCGAGGCCTGCGGCATGGAGCGAGGCTTGTACGCGAGCTAGTGGGCTTTAAACCACATGGCAACAAGACATCACTCAATACCACCCTTGATGCATTTAATATGGCCACAAAAAAGCGCTGTATCTGTTTTTTGCTCTCAGATTTTTTGTGTGAGGATTATGAAAAGCAATTAGGCTATACTGCAAAGCGTGATGATCTTGTAGCCATTCGCATTGTTGACCCGTTTGAAGGTAATCTGCCGAAACTTGGGCTTACTCGCATGCAGGATATAGAGTCTGGCCAAAGCTTTTTGGTAGATGTAAATGCAGATACTATAAAGCAAATGTCAGAGCATGCTGCCAAGCAAAAACAGCAACTTGATGCTTTGGCAATAAAATATAAAGCAGGGCTCATTACAGTAGATACAAAAAATTCATTTATCGAGCGCCTTGCAGCCTATTTTAAGCTGCGAAAAGAGAGGCGCTTGTGATTCGAATTTTAGCTCTATTTTTCCTCTTTTTTATTTCATCTCTCAAGGCAGATGTGACTATACATACGACCGGGGATAAAGAAACGCTTTTAATAAATCAGACACTTGCGGCAACAGTAACCCTTACCTACACGCAAAATGAAGCCCCAGAGCTTTTTTCTTTTATGTACAATCTTACCAAACAGCCAGAAACCTCATTTAGGATTGTCTCTTCTAAAATCGATCCGGTAAAAGTGACCGGAAATTCAAGACTACAAGCTATCCATTTTGTGTTAGCCCCTACTCGTACCGGCACCCTTATTTTTGCTCCTGGAATTATTACTTTTACACAACAACACTATCTTGTACCGGCCCTTAAAATAGACTGTGAATCTGTAGGTTTATCAAGCCTGCCATTAGCTGGACTTTTGCCGCTTTATCCTGAGAGAAGAATTGACTTAAGTGCCGCAAATTTCATGATGATCATGAATGAAAAAGCACTCCAAAATGCAAAATTGCAAAATAAAGAAACGTATCAGAAATATCGCTTAGCGTGGGACACTTTAGCGCTTGGTATTTTAGCCGTTGCCTTTGGCCTTCTGCTTTTGTGGTGCATAGTCTACTATGAACTTTTAGCGCGGGCACTTAAGCCATTATTGGTAACTGAAACTCACATGCAGAAGCTATTAAAAGAGCTGAAAAAAAGTGATGAAATTCGCCCCTCACTTTTAAGTGAA
>JAJFUY010000238.1 GCA_021372185.1 Chlamydiales bacterium
GGTTGCTAACTACAAAAAGGCAATTGTTCTAGAGCCCTTCAGGGCGACTGAACGAAGCCCACTGTGACCGAAGGGAACGGTGGGTAAAACAAGTTGTAGATTAGAGCCCGGTTGAGGGCGATTGAATCACGATTAAATCGCCCTCAACCGGGCTCCGCTGGTTTTTTTGCCAGTTCCCACCGTTCCCTTCGGTCACAGTGGGCTTTTCTCAATCGCCCTGAAGGGCTCTAAATCAGTTACTTAGGCGCAGCACGCGCCTTCAGAGATTCATACAGCTTTTTCATGGCAAAGCGCTCAGGCAAGAAGCCGCTGACAAATAACAAAAGTCTATATTTCCAGTTTATTACGCGTAAAGGCTTACGTTTTTCTATTTGGTCAATCAGGGCTTGTGCCACAGCTTTTGGATCAAGTACCATGCCGCCATGCTCTTGAGTTTCTACATTACCCTTAGATGCGCGCCCTGCAAAGTTTGTGGCCACTCTTCCAGGACATGCCGTTAGCACGCGTATGCCATCTGGCTCAAGCTCTACATCAATCGCTTGAGAAAAACTATTAATAAAAGCCTTAGAAGCTGCATATACTGCAGCACCAGGAGTTGGCATAAATGATAAGGCTGAGGATACGTTCAGGATAGTTCCTGCAACCTTTTCTTGCTTCCACCAATAAGCTATATGCTGACAGATAGAGACAACCGCTGCGCAGTTTGCCGCAATCATCTTTTGGGTTTCCTGTGGGCCCTGATTGACAAAATCACCATACAGCCCAAATCCGGCATTGTTTATCACCACATCAGGAAAGCTATCTTGCAATGCTCTAAGCACCTTTTGAGAGCCATCATAGCTTGCAAGCTCTGCCTGGCAGATGGTAACTTTGGTTTTTGTGCCTATTTCTTGGGCTAATTCTGCAAGGGCTGCAAGGTCTCGTCCGTGAATAATAAGTTCTACAGATCTCTCTGCTAATAGTAAGGCAATCTCGCGGCCTATACCAGAACTTGCTCCTGTAATGAGCACCTTTTTCATCTTACCCCCAGGCTTGAATTTTATCCTTTACCCGCACACGAGTTGGATACTTGACACGGAAGTGGCCAATGGCAAGAAGGCTCTTGACCATAGCTTTTTTCAGGCGCCCAAGCTCTTCAAAGGTTAAAAGCGATTCATCAAACTGCCCATCTTCCATCTTTTCTTTTACAATCTGGTCAACAAGGCGTGTTAACGTCTCTTCATTTACCTCATCAAGTGATCTTGATGCAGCTTCTAACGAATCGGCAATCATAATAATCACAGATTCTTTTGTGCGAGGTTTAGGCCCTGCATAGCGAAATTCCTTTTCATTTGCAAGCTCTCTATTGCCGCCCACATTTTCTAGCTGTTTGTGGTAGAAAAAGAAGACAAGACTATTGCCATGGTGTTCTTTGATAATATCAATAAACTGTTCCGGAAGCCCGGCTTTTCTCGCAAGAGATACCCCCTCACTTACGTGTGATATGATAACCTGAGCAGACTCTACGGGAGTTAGTAGCTGGTGAATATTTACACCCGGTTGCTGGTTTTCTGTAAAATACTGGGCAATAGACATCTTGCCAATATCATGATAGAGCGTTGCCACACGGCAAAATAGGCCGTTTGAGCCAATGGCATTGGCCGCAGCTTCAGCAATATTACCCATAATAAGTGAGTGCTGGTATGTTCCTGGAGCCTCTAGCGTAAGGCGGCGTAAGATCTCATGGTTAGGGTCCATATACTCCATGAGCGTAATGTCAGTAAGTATCCTAAAAGCGGCCTCAAACACAGGTAGCAGCCCCACAACAAGAACAGCCGTAAAGAGCATAAAGGCACCAGAACTTGCTAAATCTGCCACTAAAGACACTCCCCACTGGCTTCTATCATATAAATAAAAGGCCAAGATAACGGCGCAGGCTGCAAGCCAGGCCTTTGAGCACACGACAAATATTTCAGTTCTTCTACGAAGTGTCCGCGTATATAAGATAGCAAAGAACGCCACAATGAGGTTTGAGAGGATAAATCCTTGTCTATCAATTGCCAGCACCGTATCAAACACTCCTGTCTGAAGCGCTGCTATAAATATGGCCACGCTTGTATTCACAAGAGAGCAGAGTAATATGGCTGTAAAGGGTGTAAGCAACGGGTAGCGCACAATTTCATATAAATCAGGCGTGGTCTTGAGCAGCAAAAATTCTGTCACCTTGGCAAGCGCCATACCCATAAGCACAATAGAACAGAGCAAAAAGATACGCCTATTAGATGCCAAAATATCTGCCTGGTGATAACGCAAAAACACAACCGTTACATACATGAGAATACAGGTTAGTAAAATGCTGCCTGCAATAGTGCGTGGATGAAGAAGGTTACGCCTTTCAGCAAGTGCCTGCTTCATAGACTGAATCATAGCAATATGCCGGGCGGTTACCTTTTCACCCTGGTCAATAATACGAGAACCGGCTTGTACGTAGGTATATTTGGGCTGAATGTTCGTCTGCAGGGCTTTTCTAAGCTTTCTTTCTTGCTGCGGGTCTTCTTTTAAAGTCCAAATTTTGTTCTTCAAAAAGTCTATAACAAAATCCACAGTAGCTGGGTTAAAAAGCTGATGACCAAAGGCCTGCAAGCGGATAAAATCCCATACCTTTTCAGGAAAAAACACTCCTTGAGATGGATCAAAAGGGGCTAATTCATGGTAATTTGTGGTAGGAAACCCTAGCTCTTTCATTTTTTCTATCGTTCGAGCATCACTGAAGCGAATTTCTAGTAATGACTGTTCTAGCCGCTCTATAGCGCGGTACATCTCATCAAAGGTGCTTTGTAGCACACGTTTTCGCCACTCTTGGTCGTAGATTAAAATATTTTCAAAATCTAAGCGGCGCTTACGTACGTCATCTGGGTCTATGCCAAATATTTTGCCAATATCTAGCAAGGCCTCTTGCTTTAAAATGGTGGTAGCTTCTTCATCAGGAAAGGTAAAATCAGCCTCTGCAACTATGTAACGAGGGGCAAAGCGCCCAAGCTCTAGCACTTCAATACGCACTTCTCTAAAGTGCAAAAAAGAAAAAAGCCCTATGCCAAAGAGTAATACTATCGTCCAACGTATAGCGTGGCTTTTATCAAAAAAGCCCATCTCACGAGAAAATTTTAGCTCACTACTTTCATTCACCAATGCCATAC
>JAJFUY010000245.1 GCA_021372185.1 Chlamydiales bacterium
TTTTCTCTTGTAAATTCTCAAGCTTTGTTTTGAGTGTGTTGAATTTTCGCTGTTCTTTGCTTAATTCTTTATTTTTGCTCTTTTTAGCTACAACTACTCGCGACATAAAACCTCTACATTGAACAACAAGTTTACTCCGAGTTTGCTTAAAATGTCACAGTATTTTTGCCTTGATAATTTTCCTAAATATCTCATACGCTACAAGTATGTATTTTTTATTTTTTATCTTCTTCTTTCAGTCTCTAAATGCTCAAATCCCATTTGAAGAGTGGAAGGAAAATGGCTATGTAGAACTCTGCAATACAACACATAATGCCAACACGTTTGATATGCTCTATGCACGCTTTGATGAGCTCACTGACTTTCTGCAAAACAATAAGGCATTTGCCCAAAAACTCTACATTGCTAAAGAGCGCTTTATCCGCACTAAAGAAAGAAACTATTATTCCTCAGATTTCTTTGGATTTTATGATGAATCTGAAAAGCCTGATCGCTGCCAAATTTCATTTTACTATTCGACACATTTTCATGACTTCGTTGCCTCTCAGTATCCTGATTTACTCAAGCCAAATAAAATCCTCAATTTCTTTGATGAATGCCGCACTATTCAAGAACCATACCTCCAGATATTCAATGAGGCTTTAGCTGAATTGCACCCCTATCAACCTTCACTTCTTTTTAAGGTGATTAAATATTTTCCATCGTACCGAGCGTCTCATCCACACTACGATGGAGGGCTCTTATCTCTTTTTTTGAATAGCACAGATAATGAATCACTATTACTCTCACCCTATAAATCTTCATTATCGGTTGATGATTTTATTTGTCCTCAAAGGCAGTGTCCAAATTCACTCCTCCTCATCCCAGGAGTGCTTCTCACAGAATTTTCAATTTACCCAACTCCTCACATTGTTACTCAAAGCGGTAAAATTCGATATGCAACTGTAGCGTTTGCCATGCAGCCTCATTACACCCCCAAAAAAATCCCATTTACTCACCTTCCCAACTTTAAAATTGAGTAAATGTTTCTCTCCAGTTAAGATGAAAAAAATTGTAGGATTTTTCTCATGCACAAATACCTTATTTTCCTTTTCGCATCATGCTCTTTATACGCCACAACCACGCTTACTGTAACCCTAAACACAGATAACAACCCAGGCGGCTTTGGAGATGTAGGAGATTTGAGGTATTGCTTAAATTCTATGAATCAAAACCTCAGTACAGCAATGGATGACTATATCATTGCTTTTGATAGTCCCATGACCATACAGCTAAATGG
This sequence comes from Chlamydiales bacterium, assembly GCA_021372185.1. Lineage (GTDB taxonomy): Bacteria > Chlamydiota > Chlamydiia > Chlamydiales > FEN-1388 > SZAS-7. Next base: position 1,280 of record JAJFUY010000245.1, read on the forward strand.
CATTTTGCCGAGCATCAACAATTCTTCATACCCTGTACACATTACCATTGGCAATTCTAATGGAGCAGTAGTCACTATTGATGGCAACAACGGTGCTTTCAGCGGATTTTTTATACCAACAGGCACTGTTCTCATACAAAATATGATCTTTCAAAACCTGTCAGCAAAAGGTGGCAATGGTGGCGATGGAATTTCTGGCGGCGGGGGTGGTATGGGTGCAGGAGGCGCCATCTTTGTTCCTCAGACATTTTTAAATGGTTCCCATCCTGACATCATTTTGACAAATGTAACTATCAATAGCTGCTCTGCTATTGGCGGCAATGGTGGTTCAATCACAACGATGGGCAGCACAGGAGGTGGCGGAGGCGGGGGCTACGGTGGTAATGGCGGCGATGTTACACTATCAACTGATGATTCACAAGGAGGAGGCGGGGGCTAATTGGAGTCGTTCAGGCAGATCAACCCCTCACATTTAAAGACAAAGTAAACATCAAAAAGAAAATCTACACCTACTACATCTTTTCTCAAAATGGTGATCAAGTTTCAGATCCCGCCAAGATTATCATTAAATCTCCACACGAGCATGTATCGTCATCTTCTTCATCATCTGAGAGTTTTAGAAAACACATAAAAAAGAACTTCAAGCATCGCTTTTAGGATCTAGCGCGCTTTAGAGAGTGTTGTCACCGAGTAAATGGTTTACAATTATCCTGCTTATCCTGCCGCTTGCGATCCTACTTCCTGTTTTTATGGATTTAACAGAGAGCAAGATAGGAAGGATATAAAATATGGACACATTGTTAAAAAACTTTTCATGCTTAAATTTTAGACTTTTTGACAGCCCAGGCCTGATCCCGCTTCCAAAAAAAGTTTTAAGTTACACAAAAAAAATCACTGGCGGGAATTTCTGGAAGCACTATATAACTCTTGGAGCAGTGAAGCAAGATGGATACGCGCTTGCGAGCAAGGTCTTAAATTCTATAGGGAAAAAATAATGTCTTTAACTCTAATTTTTATAATTGCGGCTGCTATTATGGGGGTGTTAGTAATTAGGACCTTTCGCGGCCAAAAAGCCTGCAAAGAGTACGAAAGGCTCATTAATGGTAGTCCATCGCAGTGTAGCGGTTGGATTGAGCTTGCAGATTCCAGATTTCAGCCCATAATGTTTGGAAAAGTTCTCTATAACTATGATAAGAAAGTTGTTGGTGTGGGTGTGCTTGTGAAAGAAAATCTTCCTCCCTTGCTTGATTCTGACATTGATGAAAAAATAGCCCCTCAACTTCTCGATGATCATTGGCCTCTCTGTAGGTTCCTCATCGATTTTGGAGACGATGTGATTATCTCTGAGCTCAAAGATATAAAGCTACATGAGAAACTTATGCCCTATGTGGCAGAGCATTCAAAAATCAAGCTCATGATTGGCTTAAATTCAAATGAGTTTTTCCTTGTTGATAATAAAGAGGCAGAAAGGAATTTTGAACGGATTTGGCAAGAGACAAAAGCTCAAAAACCTCTTCAGAGCCAGTGATAAAATTAGATGCTTTGGTTTAAACATCTTCCAACTCATCCAATTCCTTAAAGTATTTGGCTATTTCTTCGCGCCTTTCTACTTGGTTTTTGAAGATTTCTTGTGAGATTTCAAAAGGATTGTCTGTAAACAGCTGAAATATTCTGATTTTATTCCCTTGCTCATTAGAAAATCGAAGAAGTTCTAGAATAAAATCCTCGGTTTCTTCACCAAGTTTACCATTTACTTCGCCTTCAAAAAATGGCGTTTTATTGATCAAACTTTTTCTTATTTCAGAGATGGATTTGCCTGTTAGCTCTCGTAAATTTCGAATAAAAGCAAGTTGATCGTTAATTTTCTCGGCTATTAAAATTATTTTCGTCATCACATCCCCATCTAAATAGAATTGCTATGCCCCAACAAAAACCGATTCAAAGAGTTTCGAATGAATAAACCACGTGCCGAGAGTCCTTGTTGAATAGCAAGTTAACTCCAAGTTTGCATAAAAAGTCAAAGAAATTCATGCATCACTTTTAGGATCGAGCGCACTTTGGAGGGCTTGGCCGACAAAGGCTATTGCTACAAGTAAGATGGTAAGTACAATCGCTGGGGGCCAGAGTAGGCTTGAATCTGCTGGAAAGGCAGCTCGGCCCTCTTCCATGAGAACGCCCCAGGAGCAGGATTGCTCTTCGCCGAGGCCCAAAAATGCAAGTCCTGCCTCGCGAGTTACTGCTGCCATAATGTCAAATGGTAGGAGGGCAAGAACGGCTAAAATGCTGTTGGGTAAAATGTGGCGAAGGAGGATAAACCTGTCGGGAAAACCTATGGCCCGCGATGCATCTACATAGAGCATTTGGCGCTGGCGAAAAGTTTCAGCACGAACAAAGCGAAATGAGCTCATCCAGCTAAATACTGATATTACCGCAATGACTACAAAGATAGATTTTGTCTGTAAAATGCTTATTACAAGTAACAGCATAAAAAAGACTGGCATAGCCTCCCACACTTCAACAAAACGGCACAGAATAATATCGAGTTTTGATCCGTAATAGCCGGAAATCAAGCCAAGTGGCAAGCCAATTCCTAATGCTAAAAGAGTTGCCCCAAATCCCACAAAAAGTGAAATGCGACAGCCAAAAATTAAAGCTGATAATAGGTCTTTACGGTTAATTCTTGTATCTTCAGTAAAGGGTAGCATTATATTTAATGCCTGCTCACCGCCTACGTCATCTTCCCAATAGTGGGTGCTCAATAATGGCCATAAAATATAAGAAATTCGCATCTCTTCTTGCTCAATCCAGCCCCTTCTTTCTTGGATAAATTCTAGGCGATTTTGCATCTCTTCATAAGCTTCATTTTCATCTTCTAATTGGAGACATTTCTGGCTCATACTCACACTTCGTTTAGTGGGAGGTATTGCACGAAGTTGATCTTTTAATTGCTCCTCTTCAATGCGTCCTTTTTGATAGGCATCTTGGCCATCAATGAGTGCTTTTTGTAGACGCTGAATTTCATTTTTTTCTCGTGTTGCCTCTTGCCAAAAAAGGGTGTAGGGCTCAACGGTTGGCTTATTTAAGGTGTTCACAATATCTGCGTGAGAAATGCGTTTATTGTAATTTGCTAGCACTAAATTGAGTCTTGCATAGTCGTTCATGTACTCTAGATCAATATCCCATGATGGCAACAGCATCCGCCCTCGATCAAGCGTGCTTGATTTAGAATTAAGCTGGAGTACAAGCGCCTCTTTTCTTTCATTAAGATAGACTGAATTGGCGGGGTCAATTGATACAAAAAAACCAAAGTAGATAAAGAGCGCTACCATGAGTGACGTAACGAGTGCAAAAAATGCTGCTTTTCTTTTTTTGTCTACCCAAAATACTGCCATGTAAATGGGCAAAAATACACCCAAAATATTAAAAAAAAGATCTATTTTTTTACTAAAATAGACGCTTGAAAAAAGATAGCGAAACAGTGGAAAATAGACATGCCCATCATAGACTACTACAAGTGGTTTACTAGACGCCAAAAATGGCGCATACAGTGCCACAAATATAAACACCATAAGCACAATAAAACCAAGCATCCCAACAGGTTTTGCCTTGAAGGATTGCCAGACACTTTGCAGATAGCTTAAATGCTTTTTCATATTTTGGCTCCCAGCTTCACTCTTGGATCTAGGAGCATATAGCTAATATCGGCAACAAGGTAGCCAACCAGAGCTAAAAATGAGCCAACAAGTGATGAAAACATCATCACATTATAGTCACGATTTAAGATGGCATCATAAAAAAACTTACCAAATCCATGTATTTCAAAGATGGTTTCTATGATTACAGAACCGCCTATTATCATGCCCAATGAGCCGGCTACTGATGTGATAATTGGAATAGAGGCATTCATAGCCACATGCTTGCCATAAAGACGCATAGGCCCCACGCCCTTGGCTCTTGCGGTGCGTACATAATCTTGTCCTAAGCACTCCAAAAATACGGCACGCGAAAGCCTCGTTTGCACAGCTAAACTCCCCAAAAATATGGTCAATAATGGCAAGGTAATATGCCGTGCGATATCAAACAAGCGCTGCCAAGAAGTTAAGCTTTGATAGATGGCATCTTCACTTGAAAAACCCCTAATTGGAAAGGGTATATCTGTAAATGGATAATTATGATGAAGCGCAACCTTTTCTATTAAAAACGGTGCCACAACAAAGACAGGCGTAGCCCAAAGAATCAAGAACAAAAAATTACAGCTTCTATCAAAAAAACTGCGAGAATAGACCGCCATAAACATTCCAAAAATCTGGCATATAACAAAGGTTGCTATCATAGGCAGCACAGAGAGCGTAAGTGAAATCTTTAGCCTTGATGCTACTTCACTTATCACGGTCCGATTTGGGTCATTACGCATCACGCCAAAATCAAGCGTTAAGGTGCGAGTAAGATATTTTGCAAGGCGTGTATCAAAAAACGCCGTGCGTAAAAAACTTGGGCCCTCTTGTGCAAAGACAAGCCCATCGGGATTTTCTTTGTACCAATTAGAAAGTATTTCTAACTGCTGAGCCATTTCTTCTGTATTTTTTGGGGGACGCTCACGAAATGAATCTAAAAAGAGATTGTTTTTAGCAATTTGCTGGTTTTGCTGTCTTTCATTACTTGTCAGTTTGGCTTTAATTACTGTAAATCGAGTAGCTCCTCGCAAGAAAAAATAGAGCGCTAATTTTCTTGTTTCAAAGGCAATTTTTGGATCTTTTGCAATACTCAAAAGCTGAGGCAAAATAAACCTCGCTTTATCGCTTAAATTCACACGTAATTCTGCATAATTTTTGGCACTCATTTCATCGCGTTTGAATTTCAAAGATTCAAGCTGTGACACAATTTTACGCTTAGTTAGTGTAGGCCAATCGTTATAGAGAATAGGAAGTGTAAGGCCAAAAAATTCTCGAAACTGCAAGTAGCGATCTTCTGGGCCAACGGTAGTTACAGTAGCACGTCTTGAAGCTTCACCTGATGCACCAATATCAGAGACAAATACAGGCTCTCCCGGGCTTAAATTTATGATCAAAAAGTTCACAAATACTATAGCCAAAAGCGTAAGTGGTAATAACAAAAGCCTGTGGATTATATAACCGAACATAACAACTTCTTTCTATTTTACGGTCCAAGAATACATGTATACCGGTTGCTCAACCTGCGCCCCAGGCACTAAATCTTGTCTTTCTTTGGGGATAAAAATGTTCTGAATATAGCTCCACCAAATCAATGTATTTGTAGGGCTAAATAAAAACGTGTAGGGCTGTTCATCATAGATGATGCCATGCAGCTTTCTATAGAGCTCTTTTCTTACTGACGGATCTTTTTCAAACTGCAGTTTTTCTATCACTCGATCTAGCTGTACATTTTGAAAGCCTATCATGTTTGAGGAGCCTTTAACTTGTGCACCTTCTGAGTGCCAAAGCTGCCGCGGATCTTCAGGAGGCGCACCCAAACTCCATGCTAAATAGAGGGCATCAAAATTTTTTTCTTCAAACGCCGCTGAAAGATCAGCTAAATCCATGCCATTTAATCGGCAGTCTATACCTATTTCTTTTAGTGACTGAGCAATAAGTTCACAGTTTATTTTAGCTATGGCATTCTTTACAAAGTAGGCGAGCGTAAAGCTAAAAGCCTCTTTTTTGCCGTTAATCACTTTATGCAAAATTCCATCGCCTTCAGAGTCATACCAGCCTTCTTCTGCTAACATAAGCTTGGCCTTATCAGGATCAAAAGGATAGGGTGCCAAAAGCGTGTCATACTCACTAGACCCATAAAAAGATGGTCCTGTAATTTCTACACCTTGGCCATTTAGATTTTGGCGGATAAGACGGCCTCTATCAATAGCATAGGTGAGGGCTTGGCGGGTTTTTTTATTGGCAAAAAGCTCACGTTTTTCATTCCAGCCAACGTATGTGTAGGATCTTTGTAGAAAATCAAGGCGCCTTATAGAATTGCCCTGAGAATTTTGCTCTTTATATTCAGGTGATTCTAAAAAGCGGTCAAGCTCTACAAGGCTTTGAGGGTTGAGAATGCATAGGTCTATTTTTTGAGTAAGAAAATCCCTAAAAAGCGCCTCTGTGGTTTCAAGAAAGTAGATCTCCATAGCCTCGTAAAGCGCCTGAACTTGGCTATAATAATCTCCATTTTTACGAAAACGTATCTGCCTATCATCTATTCCATCAAAAATCCACGCTCCGCAAGATACAATGACGCGCGAGGCAAAGTGAGAAGCAAAGCTTTGGGCCCAGGTTGAACTTGTCCTATAAAAATCAGGACCCGCATCATCAGGACAAATTTTTGTGCCATCATGGTTGTATTGATAGACAAAGCGAGCTAGAGGCCTTAGCTGTGATACATAAAAAGGCACAGCATAGGGTAGTGACAGTACAGATTGGTCATTTTCGTCTAAGGTTTGTGTGAGCTTGCACGTTACAACAAACGTCAAATCATCAATAACCTCCAATTTATCAATATCGCGCAGCAAAAAACGCAGCGTAACAGCATCTGGCACATCTACATGTGTATTTGAAAGGGCATCCCAAAAAAATTGAAAGTCATGCGCTGTAACTGGGGTTTTCTTTAAAAAATGCCCCGATAAGGCCATCTCATCCGGAAAATGGCGCTGTTCTAACGGCTGCCACATAAGATCATCGCGTAGGTGCACCCAGAATGCTACACGATCTGGCCTATCTGTTTTTCTTTGCTCCATTTTAATAGCAAAATCTTGCGACATTCGCTCATAAAACCCAAATTTTTGAGAGGCTACTTGGCCTTCACAATACCCTGTCCACTCACTTACCTGTAGCCACTGGCTAAATGGATGTAAATTTTGCGGCGAACCAATAGTAGCTAGCCTAAACGTGCCCTTTGGTACAAAATTTGGGCCAAGTAATTTGGGCATCGTCTCAGTAAAAAAAGGGTCAACCTCCAACATATTCTTGTATTTAGGGTCTATGTGAGGGCGCTTTTGGTTTTTTTTCTGCTTTTTTGTATCAGAGATCCCAGAACTATCAGCCTTTTTTTGCTTCACCTCTTTCTGAAGCACCTCTAAGCGCTGGTTAATAACAGCTAACCGCTCTTCTTGTATAAGCGAAGACCAATACAACAGCCCCAAGAGGGTACAAATGACCACCCAAGTAATGCATCGGAGAAGAAAAGTAAGAAGCGAAGATTTTTTCATACCCAGGTATATATGCTATATGAATGTTAAGAACAAATATTTTCTAGCCTCATAGTTGCTCTATACTGAAATTTAAGGATTTGTTATAGGTACCATAATACTCGTTATTCTCCTGAAGGACCTTTATGACAACGACAGCTCAAAACTCATTTTCTGTAGAAGAACAAGCTGTCATTCTCATTCAGAAGATTAAATACTACCTCATCACAAATGTTGGACGCGTGCTTGAAGAGGCAAATCCTGAAGAATTTTATCGCGCGCTTTGCTACGCCATACGTGAACAGATAATGATTAACTGGCAGGCAACAGCAGATACCTGGCATAAAAAAAATGCTCGGATTGTGTTTTATCTGTCTCTAGAGTTTCTTCCAGGACGATTTTTAAACAATAACCTGACTAACCTTAAGAACTTAGATGTAGTGAGGCTTGTATTAAAAAAAACTGGGCGCACACTACATGACGTTATAGCCTTTGAATATGACCCAGGGCTGGGTAACGGCGGCTTAGGAAGGCTAGCATCTTGCTTTTTAGACTCGCTTGCCACACTTAAAATGCCCTCTCGTGGCTATGGCCTGAGATATCAGTATGGCCTCTTTGAACAGCAGCTTTTAGAGGGCGTGCAAATAGAAAAGCCTGATTTATGGCTCTTATCTGAAAACCCATGGGAATTTAGAAGAGACGGTAGACGCCAGGTAGTAAACTTTTGTGGTAACCCCATACAACGTGTGAACGCTATTGGCGATGAGGTATATGATCTAGGAGACCCTGAAGAAGTCTCGGCCATACCCTACGACATCCCTATTGTTGGCTACAGTGAAAAAGAAGACTTTGCTGTAGTATCGATGCGCCTTTGGACAACCAAAGAATCTCCCAGAAACTTCCAGCTTCAGCGCTATAATGCCGGCCGCCTTGATCAAGCAGCAGAAAACACCACTCTTACCGATGTACTCTACCCAAGCGACGTTACTGAAGTAGGTAAGCGCATTCGGCTTAAGCAAGAGTTTTTAATGGTGTCAGCATCACTTAAAGACATCTTACGCTACTACTTTAGCACCAACACCAACATAAAAGACTTTCAAGATAAAGTTCGTATACAAATTAACGACACACACCCCTCTGTACTCATTGCCGAGCTCATGAGACAGCTCACCTCGCACTACGACATGCCGTGGGAGAAGGCTTGGGAAGTTACTCAAAGCTGCACAAGCTATACAAACCACACCATATTGTCTGAAGCCTTAGAGCAGTGGGATCAGGGGCTATTTCGTTACCTTCTACCACGCCAGTACAAAATCATCGAGCGCATTAACCAGGATTTTTGCACAAAAGTACGCACTCAATACCCAGGCCAAGAAGATCGCATCCATAAGATGTCGATTCTAGAAAATAACATGGTACGTATGGCAAACCTTGCCGTTGTTGGCTGCCATAAGGTAAATGGTGTAGCTGCCCTGCACACAGAAATCCTCAAAAACACGCTCTTTAAAGAGTTTTATGACCTATGGCCCGATAAGTTTGTTAACATCACAAATGGCGTAACCCATAGACGCTGGCTACTTAATGCCGACCCGGATTTAGCTAAATTCATCACTGAGCGTATAGGAAAAGACTGGATTTGTGATTTTAGCCAAATCAAAAAGCTTGGTGCCTTTGCCTCTGATGAGGCAAGCCAAAAAGCCTTCTTAGAAGTAAAGCGCAAAAACAAACAAAACCTGCTAGATTTTATTCACGATGAAGGCCGCCCAAGAGATGCTAGTGGCAACCATATCCCCTCTGATGTCACACTTG
>JAJFUY010000256.1 GCA_021372185.1 Chlamydiales bacterium
AAAGTGTAAACCATGTCTGTGTTCGACAGGGCCCACTCGACCGATTCTGACGATTTGACCATGTCAAATCGTCAGAATCGCACGCCCGGCCCTTTTTTATATAACTCGACAATATCTTGACATGACGCTTTCTCGTGTATAGGCAAAAGTGTCATCTGTACTTTACAAAAATAACGAATAAGTGTAAGGTATAGATTACACAGGAGTGTGTGAAAATTATGCTAGACGACTTATTTGCCATACACCGAGAGGTGATGGCCGGTGCTGAAGTAACATTTAAGCGCTATTTATACGACCAGATAAATTGGGATGCGCAGGCAATTTGCATCACAGGAGATCGCGGCGTTGGCAAAACAACCATGATGTGCCAGCGGTTTCATGAACATTACAAAACTTTAGAAAGGGCGCTCTATATTTCTGCAGATAACGTAGTTGTTGCAGGGAAAGGGCTATTCAAGATAGCTCAAGAATACTTTTCTGATGGCGGTGAGTGCTTGTTTATCGACGAAGTACACAAATACCCTAACTGGGCACAGGAAATTAAGAACATTGTTGATACGTATAAAAAAGGGAAGGTAGTTTTTTCGGCAAGCTCTTCTGTCAACCTTCTAAAAAGTAAGGCAGATCTTTCCAGGCGCGTTGTGTATCATAAGCTCCTTGGTCTTTCATTTAGAGAGTTTATTTATCATACAACAAAAAATGAGTTGCCTACATATGCTTTTAGTGAAATTCTTCATGGCCACATGCGAATAGCTGAGGGGATGGAATCAATGAAGGTTCTGAAAATGTTTAAAGAGTATCTTTCGCATGGATACTATCCTTTCTTTCACGAGGGCTTAAAGGATTATCTCTCAAAGTTAAATAATGTAATTGAAAAGGTGATTTTTGAAGACATCGCCGTAGTACATAATTTGCGCCAGACAACGCTTCCTGTGCTAAAGAAACTTTTATGGCTTGTGGCAACAACAAATGGTCTTACGCCAAATATAGACGGTATTAGTTCAAGTATAGGTGTATCAAGGGAAGTTATTTATAACTGCCTGGAATATCTTGGCCATGCAGGTCTATTGCAGAATATCTATCCACAAGCAGAAGGTATGAAGCTGATTCGAAAACCTGGCAAAATTTTTCTTAGTAACACGAATCTGCTCCATGCAATTAACGGCTCCCTCAAGCGTGATACTGGCGTGGGAGGTGTCCGTGAGACCTTTTTTGTCAATCAAGTCGCATCCTTTTATAGGGTAGATATCCATCCAAATACTGATTTTATAGTGGATGATCGGTATGTCATAGAGGTGGGTGGCAAAGGCAAAGACTACAACCAGATCAAAGACATAAAAGATTCTTACATTGCCATTGACAATATCGAGATTGGTTATCGCAATAAAATCCCACTTTATCTTTTTGGGTTTTTGTATTAACTCATGTGGCTAGTTATGATCATTCGCCTAAAAAGAAGCTCATGCCATGTAAGCCGCTAGATGAAAAAAATACCCCAGTTTTTAGGCTGGGGTATTTGAGCGACTCAATAAAACATGGGGTATTTATTGAGGTATTTGCTCAGCAATTCCGTCAAGCTTAGATGAGAGCTGTTTTATAACAGTTTCTCTATCCCAGCCCATGTCTTGACGAGTGACTTTGCCAGCGGTTGCAACAGGTGCAACTGGCTCAATCGTGTTAAGTAAACCTTGGCGTGTGACACCATCAGAATCCTTATAGACAAAGGTAATATTGTCCGACACAATCTGGTACTCTGTTCCGTTTATGTTGTAGGTCGGCACATACGGTAAATAGAATGCAGGTGGCGGTGTGAGCAATGTTATTGTATTGCCACTGAGTGCATTTATAGGCACTCCAGTTTCGAAGACATCAAATGATTTTGGCACACCCAATGCATCTGCTGGGTTATCAAAAAATTCAAAGGTGCTTGCAGGATCGTAGGTTTTTAGTCCTGGTACGATAAAATCATCTAAGGTAAAGCCTGGAGGAAGTGTATCGCCTTGAGGCGCAAAAAAGGTTACTGCAGTATTGTTTTTTAGTAATTGCTTTATGTACGACTTATTTGCCTGCAATGCAGCCGAAAAGCCGGCGATATTTTCTTGAGGAAGCTTTGCAACTTCAAACAATGATGGAAGATCAGGGTAGACTGCCATATAATTCCAACGCTTATAAAGGGATTGCTGTTCTATATCAACGGGTGGAAATGAGTATTCAGTGTTCGAGACATATACTTTAAAACTGTTTGCTCCGACTGTTGTTGTGAATGATGGTGCCCCAAACCATGAGCTAATCGTTACTTCAACGGATCTATCATTGAGGGGTGATTCGGGCTGTGTTTCATCAAAGAAGAAATTACAGTATTTGCCGTCAGGCAGCACGTCTCGGGCTGTATTATTTGCAAGCCACATGCTCTTCTCAAAAATTTGTCCAGTAGAGTATTCCTTATCTTCATCTGAAAAATTCACCAAAACAAGCACTCTGTTGTTGGAGTCATTCCAGCGAACAAACGCCAAAATCTCTTGGTCGTTTAGGGAGCCATCTAGTTCTGTAAGATAAAAGCTATATTGACCATCTTTACGAGCCACGTTATGAAGTGCCAAGTTACATTTTCGTAGCTTATTGAGTTTTTTCAAAAGCTTGGTGGTGTCAGAGTGGAAGTCGTTAGAAATAATAGTGTCATCAAAAAGATTGATTCTTCCTAGATTGCCTCCGTCTTCTCCTTGTAGGATTTTGGGCATATAGTTTGGCATGGTATAACGCAATACGAGTTCATTTGTATAAAATGACCCATAGATCTCTGCTGGTGTTTGAGAAAATACGGTGTCGTGATTGGCTGAATAATTCGTTCGGACTAAACCGGTATTAGTATTGACCTCATCCCAAAGTATGGCTTGCATAACACCTTCAACGGTTCTTGCTGGATTTAGGAGTGCACCGGCAACTCTAAACCCATAGGCTCCATTAAATACACGGCTTTGAATAACGCCTTGTCCCGGATACGTGTCTTCACCAAAAAAGAAGCATGGCTTAATCGCTTCGCATGCTTTACGTGCGTTTACCCAAAATTTGTCCTTCCAGGCGCCCGTTCCTCCGTCAAAACGGAAGCCATCAATATCTGTTTTTTTAATCCAGAAGGTTAATACCTTAATGATATAGTCTTCTAATTCTTTGGGGGCGTCTTGTGCTTTGAAGTTTGAAATATCCCAAAAGAACGCACCTACTGCGTCAGCGGCGCCATTAACAGCTTCACCTCTTGTATTGCGTTCAAACCACTCTGGATGTGATTGTAGAAGGGGGTTAGAAAAACCAGTTTGATTCAAAGGCATGTCGAGAATCACTTTGATGCCTAATTTGTGAGCCTTCCTCACAAACTCCTTTACATCTTTGATTGTTCCGGTGCCTGTGCGAACAGTAAAAAAATCTGTCGGGGCATAGTGAGAAGGGACGTTTGCTTTGGCATTAATTGCCACGCTTCCATCGCCCACATCAAAAATTGGCATTAACCAAATGATCGTAACACCCAAATCCCGAAGGCGTTTAAGGTTTGTTGCAGCGGCTTGAAAGGTGCCATCTGGAATGCCCTCTTTCATAGATGGTGTTCTGAGAATATTCATCTCATACATGAGGTTGTTTTCTAAAACCCATTCTGGAGGGGAAAAATCAGCTTTAGAATGTGCAAGTTTACTGTTATTGATGATTCTTGCCCCGGCACTTATGGGCTGATGATTGCTTTTATGACTGTCTGCTAATAGGGGAGAAAGAATTGAGAATGAGAGCGTTGCGGCTGTAAGGGCTGCAATATTTTTTCGGAAGGATAACAAATTCATGTTTATACCACATCTAAAAAGGGTTTTGAGTAAAAAATTCAAACAAGTGTCTAGTAAAAAACTCAACATCACTTGTCAAAACAATCTTCCACCTCTACTTATAAAGTCAATAAAATAACGCGATGGGCGAATTATTTTTCACCCCAGAGCTGCTATCTAGACGAATGTAAGCTTCGCCGTGCCTAGGGTTTGAAGAGTAAAGTCCATTTATTTTTTTTACCGCAGAGCTCGCAAAGAGCGCAGAGATTAGAGATTGTTCACGATACTCTTGATGCCATCCTTAAGCAGCAAAACATTAAAGTTGATTAGCAACCCAACTCTACACCCAGAAAGCTTGAGATATGATGTGACCTGAGCATGGTGTATTGATGCTATTTCGTTGATCGCTTTCACTTCTACAATGACCACTCCATTTACGAGCAAATCTAGCCGGTATCCACAATCAAGGTATACTTCTTTATAGCGTAACGGTAATTCAGCCTGTCTCTCAAGTTTCAGCCCTCGCCTTTTTAACTCAAACTCCAAGCATGCTTCATAAGCTATCTTAACCCAGGGCGTTTTAATGAGAAATTCTTGATAAAAATCTAACTTTGCTAGAAGTTATCTCCAAAAATTACCATACTAGGAGATACATCATGGCAAAGAATGACAAATCAGCGCAAGCACTTGAGAACCAAATTTCTACTGAGCTCATCAAAGATACTGTTAATCAGTACTTTGGATCGCTCCGCGATCCTCGCCTTACCAACAGAACTACTTATAGCTTAGTCGATATCCTTTTCGTCACCATCTGTGCTGTTTTGTGTGGTGCTGAGGATCTTGAAGACGTAGCTACCTATGCTCAAGAAAAACGAGAATGGCTTCAATCGTTTCTAAATGTCTCAGATCAAATCCCTTGCTACTCAACTTTTTGGTGGACTTTTGTCCTTCTTAAACCGGAAGACCTTGAGCGCTGCTTTGTAGATTGGGTGCAAGCCCTGATCACTGTACAAACCGGCGAAACCATCGCGATTGACGGCAAGGCATTACGTGGAACCAACGATCCAAAGAGGTCAGGTTCTTTCGTTCACATGGTGAGCGCCTGGGGAGCAAATAGTAATTTTACGCTTGCACAAGTGAAGGTTGACACTAAGTCTAATGAAATCACCGCGATTCCTAAGTTGTTAGATATGATGAATATAGAGGGCGCTGTTGTGACGATAGACGCGATGGGCTGTCAAACTGCAATCACTGAAAAGATAGTCGATAGCGGCGCCGACTACATTCTAGGCCTTAAGGAAAACCAACCTCATCTTTACGACGAAGTCGTAAATTATTTTAGTCAGGTTGTGGACGATGAATTGGAAGAAGCAGAGTGTCAACTATTTGTATCGGAAAACGCGTCTGAGAAAGAGAAGCATGGTCGTATAGAAGTACGCAAAATTTACACTACCGGAGCGATCGATTTTCTTCCCCAGAAAGGGAATTTTAAGAAATTGCAAAGCATTGTGTGCGTCTGCTCAAAGCGTACGGTTGGCGATAAAACATCGGAAGAAAAAAGATATTACATCTCGAGCTTGCCCTCAAATCCTGAGCGTCAAGGTGATGCAATCAGAAGTCATTGGGGAATAGAGAACAAGGTCCATTGGGTTCTTGATGTCGCATTTAACGAGGATAAGCTGAAGGCTAAGACTGGTTATATCGCAGAGAATCTCGCGGTTATCCGCCACATCGTGGTGAATTTGCTGAAAAATGATCGTAAGACTAAGGGCAGTATAGCGAAAAAACGGTTTAAGGCGGCTCTAAATGAGGGGTATTTTATGGAGGTGTTGAAGGGCTTTTTTACCTTAGGACAATAATGCCAGAGGTGCTATCAAGTTTTTCTCATTAAAACGCCCTG
>JAJFUY010000260.1 GCA_021372185.1 Chlamydiales bacterium
GCTTGCAAAGATGCTGTCAACACGCTCTTGCCTAAATTTTAGACATACTTTACGCTTTTCTCTAAAGTATTTTGGTAGCCACATGGCCTTATAGACACTTGATACATCAATGCGCTGGCACTTAAGAAACTTTAACACATACTTTCCATCAGCACTTTCAAAGTCAAAAAACTGGCGGCCCTGTCCTAAGTAGTGAACCGGTTGATTGAGTGCTATACGGGCATCTTCCACGTTATAGGCACAGGCAAGAGCATCGTATTTCTTTTTAGGCCAAGTATGAAGGTGTATAGCACTTTCGTAGAAGCCATCGTTAGCCTCTTCATAAAGCCAAACGCCGCCAGAAAGCACAACACAGCCAATAGCTATCCAAAAAAGAAATTTACGCACCCGCAAATGCCTCAATCACTCTTTTTTGTTCTTTATCAAAGTGTGCTGCAAGGGGCGGATAACGCGCTGCCAACCATTTATAGAGCGGTTTTAAGCGTTTTAAGTCACTTGCAAAGTGCTCTTTGGTTTTAATGCTTTCGCTTAGGATAAAACGGCCGGCATCAATATACATAGCTGCATTATCTGCAAATCCCACATTGTTTTTGTGGATGAGTGCGCCATCTGTATCCAAAACACCTTTTACAGCAGTTTTTCTTAGCAGGTCAAACAGCTGATTAATGCGCTCCTTAGCCTCATCAATATTACCCTCTTTCATAAGCTTCTTGATGGTAGGCTTCACAAATAGGGCTTTATGTTGCAGTACAAACTCAGTTTGGTCTAAGGGCACCTTATATTCATCTTCAAGTAAATCAAAGAGTACCACATCTGGGTGTAGGTCTTTTGTCTTGTTGAGGTGCACATAGACAAGACCTGTCTCTTCAGGGATTTTTTCGTACGCAATTTTCAATGATTCAAAAAGAAGATTTACGCGATCGCTTCTTTTTTTGCATTTTTTAGACTTTATATCACGCACCAAGCCGCAATCTGGTAGCCAATCATACAATACAGGCGGATGTAGACGCTGGTGGCGCAGAAATTTAAGCACATACTGCCCGTCACTACTTTCAAAGGCAAAAAACTGAAAACCGCGGCCTAAATAGTAAAATGGCTGAGCCAGTATCTGGTTTACTTCCTGAATTTTTTTGTCTGTGGCGGGAATGTCCCAGGCATCATTGTTGGGCAATTGTGTAGAGATACGGCTTAAGCTAAAACCATCATTTCGTTCTTTATAAAATGCATACCCCTTGTAGCCGATTGCCGCTACGATACACACACAGATACATTTGATTAAGAGATTGCGCATAAAATGCCCCGAGAAAATTTACACCGGAAAATCATAGCCTATCATCCCCAATTTATAAAAGCGAGTATTGCTGCACAGGATTTTGTCTTAGAGTCCGGAGGACGACTGAACGAAGCCCACAGTGACCGAAGGGAACGGTGGGAATAGAATATCTAAGAAAGAGAGCCCGGCTGAGGGCGATTGAATCACGAGATTGAATCGCACTCAGCCGGGCTCTAATGAGCTTTTTTACCTGTTCCCACAGTTCCCTGCGGTCACTGTGGGCTTCGTTCAGTCGTCCTCCGGACTCTCGTTCAAATTTTTTAGAGCGTCTACTAATGTATCATGTTGGAAATGATAGCCTTGCTGACGAAGCTTTTGCGGGTAGGCGTTGGTGTTAGAGAGAAGGACTTCTTCAGCCATCTCGCCTAATACTGCCTTGAGAAGCCATGCTGGCGCCCTTAGGAATACTGGCTTGTTAACCGCTTTTGCCAGTGCTTCAGTAAATTCACGGTTGGTGACGCTGTTTGGGGCGCATATGTCTATTGGACCGCTCACATCATGTGCTATACAAAAGTCAACGATTGTCAGTAGATCAACCATGCTTACCCAGCTCATCATTTGATTGCCCGATCCCAATACTGCTCCTAGACCCAACCTAAAAGGCGTAAGCATCATTTTGAGTGCCCCGCCTTTTGGTGTGAGCACCATGGCAAAGCGCATGTTTACTACCCGGCACACCCCTTTGGCTCTGTTTGCTTCTTCTTCCCACCTGTGGCAGACATCAGCTAAAAAGCCTTGATTGCCATAATATCCGGTAGCGGATGCTGACAAGAAGAGTTTAGGAGGCTTGGAACTTGCTTGTATGGCATCTACAATGTTTCTTGTTGTATCTATGCGGCTTGTGAGTATTCTTTCTTTTTTAAATTTGGTCCAGTAGCCGTTGATAGACTCTCCTGCCAAGTTTATGACCACATCAAAGCCATCTATCACTAAAGGCGCCCCTCTTTTTTGAGCAAGTACGTGGTGGCCCTTGCCTACAAGATAGGGTAAAAGTTCAGATCCAATAGTACCGGATGCGCCACAGATGAGAATTTTAGTCATTTTTCATCTCTTGATAGGCCTCTAGCGCCCTCATACGAGCAAAATCTAAGTCAACCATAGGTGCCGGGTACCCTTTTACATGAAAGCTGCCTGGATTATGTAAACTCTTGGCATCAATATCATGAAGTTCTGGTAGCCAGTGTTTAATATACCTAGCCTCAGGATCAATTTTTTGCCCTTCAAGCGCTGGATTGGTAACCTGATAGTAACTAACTGAATCTGTGCTAAATCCGCTTACCATCTGCCAACCAAGGGTATTCGTTGCTATGTCCGCATCAAAGAATTTTTCCCAAAACCAGGCCTCACCTTGCTGCCAAGAAATGAGCAACTGTTTCACTAAAAACGACCCCACTATCACTCTAAGATCATGAGGCATCCAACCTGTTGCCAATAATTCTCTCATGGCAGCATCTACAATAGGAATGCCTGTGTGACCCTCTTGCCACAATGCAAGCTGCTCAGGATCTGTTCTCCAAGGAAATGACTCAAATTCTGGGTTAAGGGGGTGTTTGAGTATCGATGGAAAGTAAAAGAGAAGATGTATAGCAAAATCACGCAAGATAAGCTCTTTATAAAAAGCCTCATGATCTTGAACACTTTTTGCTACATGCCTTACCGATAGTTCTCCAAAATGCAGATGCGCTGACAGCCTAGATGTGCTATCAAAAGAACTTCCGTAGCTTGCAAGTGAGCACTTTATAAATTTTGCTAATGCAGCATCTGCCCCTTTTTCTCCTGGCTGCCAGATATCTAGTGCTGGATTTTTGGTTAACAGAGACAAGCCCGACAAGCACTCACCTTGCACACTACCCGTATAATGGTTGATTGTAGTGCACGTAGGGATACAAGGCTGCACTTCCTGCTGCTGCAGGCTTTTATAAAAGGAGGTAAAGACACGGTATGTCGAATCAGCACTCGGGCCCGTTTGACAAGGCTCAAAAAGCACATTTCCGATAAATGTCTCTACAGTAATGCCATTTGCTACAAGTGCTTCTTGAACTTCTCTGTCTTTTACTACGTAATGTGGCTCGTAGCGCCTATTCCAGTAGACTGTTTGCGCACTAGATTCTTGAATAAGCTTTTGTAGTACATCCAGCCACTTACCCTTCTTTAAGATAAGCTTTTTATCAATGCTCTCTGAAAATGCGCCAAGAGAATCATGAAGCCACGCTCGAGAGGCACCTCCAGGAAAATAGGGCTCTTCTTCATCTTCTGACCAGATATAACAGACAATAACGGGCCTGCCTGTAGCGCAGGCAGCATAAAGGGCTGGGTTGTCATTGAGTCGTAAATCATTTCGGAGCCATACGATGCAAGGATGACTTTCCATAGACAACCTCCTTTTTTTGTATTCTGCCTTAAACCGTAGATGCATACAAATAAAATCCTTCAACCAATCAAAAAATATATTTATATCATTTTAATAATCAATTAGTTATAATTCGTCATAATTAATATAAATAAGGCAAATTATGAATAACATTAGTTCTTACATAACATTAAATTCAAACGTACAGCTTCAGGATAAAACTACAGCAAATCAAACACTACAAGAAATCCTTTTGAAGACTTGGGAATCTGAAAAAAAGGTGTTTACCCAACTATATGTAGCAAATACTCAGGTAAGTGGTAGCGCACTATGCCTATTTACCAACACAACAGAAGTTCTTAAAAAACCTCTTAGAAAACTACAAGTACTTGATCTTTCAAATACCAATGCGTCTACAACGATGTTTCACAACTTGCACCAGTTTCCAAATCTAGAAACAGTTGTATTAAATAACTGCAAAAACATGGATCTTGACGGTCTCCCAGTTGAAAATAAAAAAGTATCCCTACCCAAGAAACTTCAAACACTCTCTATAGTTGGCACTAAAATTTCTTCTATTTGCCTCGATCAAATTCTGAAGCACATCCCAAGCCTTCAAACTCTACACTGCACTCTAGATTTACAGGGACATGGAAAGCAAGTTGTTGTACTTACTAGAACTAAAAGCAGCTGGAATGTCACTTTTGATGGCAAAAGGTGCAATACTCTCGTTTCTCAAAACGAGCCATTTTATTCCACGCTAAACCCTGTATCTCCTTATGAAATACTAGAAGCTGCCCTTAAACGACAAGGCGACCTCGAAAAAATAAAGTAAATAAAATCTATTCCATGTATGTGTTGGTTTTCTTAAACCAAGGCATACATGGTCACGCGCATCATACAGTCATTATTTGTTCTACTGAGCCTTCTCATCGTGCTCGTTGCATGTGGGCCAATGCTGCTCTCAATATATCCCGTAAACCAGTATGCACTTAGTTGGGTAAATGCTCAGATACCCCAAAAGCTACAAGCTGAGAGCATTCACGTAAGCTGGTTTGATGGTATTACCATTCAAGGACTTGCCATTAAGGACCCTCAAGGAAAGCCTTTAGTACATTTTGACACTCTACATACAACTGTAGACCTTGTTTCTCTTGTAAAAGAACATAAAATTGTAGCTACCATTGAGGCAAAATCACCAGAACTTGCGCCTTTAGGCAACACCCTAAAAGCAAGTATCCAATGTAATGTAGTAAATAGTACTACAGGCCCATTTGAGGTGCATATACAAAGCCCGCTATTTACCGGTGAAACCTCATGCATGATAACAAATGGCTCTCTCACCTTAGAAAAACCACTTACTGCCCAGTACACGCTCTTGGCTGATATGGGGGCACGTTCAACCAAGCCAATAGAGCTCACA
>JAJFUY010000278.1 GCA_021372185.1 Chlamydiales bacterium
ATACTCTTCGCCAAATCGTCGGTTTTGTAAAAAGGGAACGGCAGTTTCAAGGCTTTTTAGCCAGCTAACCGGGTTAGCTTCATACTTAAAAGTATATTTTCCCCAACAAATATGAGGAGTTTGTAGTACAACATTTCCTAATCCCTCAACTACAAGCCCTGCTTGCGCGCATTTTGACATAATACTCACAAGACTTTCTAAGAAATGCATCTTGGTTGCATCATCTGTAAAGGATCTAAGAATTTTGGGATAGTGCTGTAGGCTTTGATCTCTGGCATCAGGATGAATTGCCCTCACAATTTGGAGTACTTCAACTTGCATGTCTACTGACCGACATTCAGCCATAAGTGGCGCTGCTGCTGTTAACACTCCAATCTTTTGGGCTGCAGTGAGATCTTTTATGCGCTTTATTAGATGGGCTTCATTATTGCAAACGGTACGTACAAGCTCCTCTGCTTTAGCATTGAGCACCATTTCGTCAGTTTGTGGCTGTAATCTAGTCATTGCCATATCTAAGAGAAGCTTTTTTGCTTCTTTATGCAATTCATGTACCTTAAGTTGCACCTCTTGTGAAAACCCCGCGAGCTTCTTTTCCACTTTTGCATCTGGACGCAAAAGTAGGTCGCTTACCTTTTGAGCAAGCTGTGCACCCTCTTGGGATGATTCATTTACTGAAAGCGCAGCAAATTGTTCATTTAATGTTTTATTTATTGGACTTGTCATAGAATTATCCCTCATATTACTATGGGGCACGCTTGTACGCTATTTACTGAAGATTGTCAATTACAGAAAAAAACTATGCCATTTATCACAATTGAGTTACCCAAATCAGTAACGTTTTCACTTACTCCCTTTGCACAAGATGTGCACCTCTATCTTTCTGAATTCTTTGCTACTTCGATTGATAAGTTTAAGACAAAAATGGTGCAGCTAGATGAAGTGTATGTGGGGGACGGAAACCCTAAAAACACCTATGCCAATATCAAAGTAGAGCTTATGACAGGTCGTGAAAAGGAAAAGCTTGTTACCGCAGCACAAGAGCTTTTAAAGCGCTATAAAAAGGCCATTCAAGAGCAAAACCCGGGTATTTGCTGCCGTGTAACGTCAGAGTTTTATCAGATAGATAGAGAACTTTTATGCGCTGAAGTACTTGAATGAACATATGCACAGTAGTTCAAGGGCCTTCTTTTGAAGAAGCTAAAGAGCAGATGCAAAATGCAAGTTTTGTTGAATGGCGGCTTGATCACTTTGATTTTTGTGACACTCTTGACCATTCAGGTAGGCTTATACTTACTCTTCGTCCAGTACATGAAGGGGGCAAATGCACACTTTCTGAAGACATACGCCTACAGACACTTGAAAAGTTAGCCTCCTTAAATCCTACCTATATAGATCTAGAACATACTGTAGATGATGCCTTTGTGCTCAAGTTTAAACAAAAGCACCCCCATATACAGGTAATACGCTCAAAACACTACTTTGAAGGCACACCAGAGGATTTATCAGGAGAAATTGCAAAACTACAAGCACTCACAGGTGATTACTACAAACTTGCCACCGTGGCAAACACCTCTGTTGATACCTACAGGATGCTAAATGCGGCAAAAAATGCCTCTCAAAACTGCCTGTTGATGACCATGGGTGAAGGCGGGGCCACGTCACGCATTTTAGCACCCATTGTAAATAGGCCCTTTATCTATCTCACACAGATTACCCATCAGGAGCTATTAGAGACCTATAATTTTGCAAGTATTCATCCTCAAACAGCCATTTACGGCCTTATAGGTGATCCCATAGCTCAATCTCTCAGCCACATCACCCACAATGCTGTGATGAAACAACTGAACCTTGAAAGCGTCTATATAAAAAATAGAGTAGCACCAGATGATCTTGGCGCCTTTTTGCAAGAGGCAAAAAAACTCGGCGTAAAGGGCTTAAGCGTTACAATACCGCATAAAGAGCAAGTGATGCAGTATTGCGACGAAATCACTGTAGAGGCCAAACAAATAGGCGCAGTAAATACCCTCCTATTTAAAGATGACAAAATCATCGGCTCCAACACAGATGCCTGTGGTGCCTACGAAGCCCTTATGGCTCACACTGACACCATACGCGGTAAACGCGTAGTAATCCTAGGAGCAGGGGGATCTGCCAAAGCCATAGCCTGGCAGCTCGTGCAAAAAGGAGCCCATGTTTGCATCTGCAACCGGACCAAATCGCGCGCACAAGCCCTAGCAGAAGCTCTTGGCTGCCAGCATGCCGCTGTACCCCCAGAGTATGACATCATCATCAACACAATACCCACTGACATAGACACCAAGCATATTATTCCCGGCAGTATAGCAATGGACATCCGCGCCCTACCCAAAAACACCCCCTTCTTACAAGAAGCCAAAAAGTTAGGATGCATCCCCATCTATGGCCACGAAATGTTCATCAAACAAGCCATCCACCAATTCACAACCTGGTTCCCAAACATCAACGCCAATCAAGTAGAACAAATCCTCACCAACTCTGTCTTAGAAAACCTTCGCAGTCTGTAAAAAGAGAGTCTTAGAGCCCGCCAGGGCGACTGAAACGTTGCCCACCGTGAC
>JAJFUY010000299.1 GCA_021372185.1 Chlamydiales bacterium
TTGAATAGCCCACTGCCAACGGCTGTGGGTATGCTGTTAAGAATTTTCGTCCTCGGTTGAGAGGACGTCTTTTAAACCGTAAACATTAAAAAAAAATGCCCTCGGGATTGATCCCGAGGGCATTTTTTGTGGGTTATTCTAGGTCGAGGGTGATGTAGCGGACTATTTGGCCGGCTTTTACTTGGAGCAGGACGTGCCTTTGTTCGCCAAGGTCTTTTATGGCTTGGAAAAATTCTTCTGTTGTTTCAACCGGTTTTTGGTTGACTGACAGAATGATTTGTCCACGACGAAGGCCGGCATCTTGTGCTGGGCTGTTAGGGTCAACGTTTTTGATCATCACACCATGGTCGAGATCAAGTCCAAGTTGGCTTGCAAGCTCAGGCGTTAGGTCTTGCAATGCTATCCCTAACTGGTTTTGGATTTCGTTGTTACCGGCGTCAGTTTCTGGGTGAGCGCCAATCGTTACAGTGACATCCATTAAGTTTTTGTTACGCATTACTCTGAGGGTGATTTTTTCATCAGGCTTCATTAATGCAATTGTACTTCTTAGGGCACCTACGTTTTCAACGAGTTTACCATTAATTTTTAGTACAACGTCGCCAGATTTTAGGCCTGCACGGTCAGCTGGGCTATCTTTTACAACTTCAGCCACAAGTGCGCCTTCACTTCTATCGAGATTAAATGCAGATGCGAGTTTTGAATCAATTTTTTGTAGTGAAACGCCAAGGTATCCGCGAGTTACTCGGCCATTGTTACGTAATTGGTCCATAACAAGCTTGAGGATGTTGCTAGGTATGGCAAACCCTATACCCATATAGCCGCCGTTATTAGAGGCAATGGCCGTATTCATGCCAACTACCTTGCAGTCCATATCAAGTAGGCAGCCACCAGAGTTACCCATGTTGATAGCCGCATCTGTCTGAATAAACTGTTCAACAAGTGCAATGTCAAGCTCACTTCGGCCTTTAGCAGATACTACGCCCACAGTTACAGAACCTTGTAAACGAAGGGGACTGCCTACTGCCATAACCCATTCACCAATTTCTAGGTTGTCTGAGTCATCTAATACGAGGTAGTCTAAATCTGTCGCTTCAATTTTTAAGAGGGCAATGTCGGTGTTTGGGTCTGAGCCAATCACTTTTGCAGCAAACTCACGGCCGTCGTTAAAGCTTACTGTAATCTGTTCCGCTTCACGCACTACGTGGTTGTTGGTTAAGATGTAGCCATCAGCTGATACGCAAAAGCCTGAGCCTTGGCCTTTTCTTGGGCCTTTTTGCTCTGGCATCGGAAAGCCAAAGAAGCGTTCAAAAAAATCGTTACCAAATGGCTGGCCATTTTGTTCATCAAATTGCTGCGAAGATTTTTGCGAGTACTGAGTACGTACAGAAACAACTGCAGGAAGGGCTTTTTTAGCGATCCCAGCAAATTCCTTAGACATTTCTTTTACAAGGCTACGCTTAGGTGTAGGTTCAATTGATGCGGCGTTCATGTTGCCTAAAAAGCAGCTGAAGCCAAAGCTAGCAATTACAAGCTTATTGGTTAGGTTCAAAAACATGGTTCATACCTCCTGTAAAAATACATGCAATCATGATACTAGCTACAACCAATAGCGCACAAGTGCCATTGGTTATAGGGTAAAAATTTTTCCTATTTAAGTGATGTTAACGCATCACACATAATCAAAAAGCCGTTTTCTATTCTGTCCCAACCAAAATTTTCATTTGGCGCGTGGATTTTATCTGATGCGAGCCCCAAGCCAAAAAAGGCCACTTCTGCTCCGCAGGCACTTGCAAGCTCAGAAATAATTGGAATAGAAGCTCCTTCGTAGATGTAAGCGGCTTTTTTATTATACACCTTCTCAGAGGCTTCTGTAAGGGCTTTGACAATGGCAGAATGGGGGCTCGTACGTACTGGTTTTCCCATGCCTTCATGTATGTGGCAGGTGACTGTATAGCCAGGGGCTGCAAGTGATTCTATATAACTTTTTATGTGTTCGGCAATAAAATGAGGCTCTTGATCAGGCACTAAGCGACAAGAGAGTTTGGCAATAGCCTTAGCGGGAATAACGGTCTTAGAGCCCGGGCCGCCGTAGCCGCCGGCTATACCATTAATTTCTAAAGTTGGTCTTAGCCAGCTTCTTTCGAGTGGGGAAAAGCCTTTTTCTCCACCTGTTGGCAGGCAGCCAAATTCTTGTTCAAAATCTTGGGTGTTAAAATCTAATGATATGTATTTGAGCTCATCAGCTCCTGGCACTTTTACGGCATCATAAAAGCCGGGTATTGCTATGCGGCCATTTTTATCTCGCAGGGCGCCAAGGATTTCTACAAGAGCGTGTAGGGGATTATACACCATGCCGCCATGCACGCCTGAGTGAAGGTCGCTATGAGAGCTTTTAACTTCTACTGTAAAACAGGCCATGCCGCGCGTACCAAGGGTAATAGCCGGAGATGTAGCATTTTGCATACCAACGTCTACAACGAGAAGGTAATCGGCTTTTAGTTCTTTTTTATGGTCTACAATGACTTGTGGAAGAGATTTACTGCCTGATTCTTCTTCGCCTTCAATGATGCATTTTATGTTAACCGGGAACTTGCCATTTAGCTTGTAGAGAGCTCGTAGAGCAGAAAGTACATAAAAACACTGGCCTTTATTATCTTGAGCACCACGGGCAACGATGCTGTTGCCTTTTCTTGTGGGTGTAAAGGGTTGAGATTCCCATAGGTCAATTGGGTCTACAGGCTGCACATCGTAGTGGTTATAGATCAAAATTGTAGGAGCATCAGGCCCGGCATTGCAATTTTGGGCAAAGATTACAGGGGCATCATCTTCATTCCATACGCTTACTTCAAAACCTGCTTCTTTAATATAGTTTTGCACCCATTCAGCACACGCTTTTAACTCTGGGCGAAAGACGGTGTCTGCGCTTATTGATGGGTAGCGTAAAAATTCAAAAAAATCAGACTCTAGTTTTTTTTCGTGCTCTTTGAAGTACTTTTTGTAGGCGTCTGTGGTCATATTTTTAGATCCTAATTTTTTCTACATGAAGTGGTTTTAAGCCTTGTTGTACAAGATGTGCATTTTCTTTTTCTAGTAGTTCTTTACTTGCAAAAGAAACAACTACAGCATCATTTGATGGAGGTACAAGGTGCTGTTCTACTGCGCGTACTA
>JAJFUY010000309.1 GCA_021372185.1 Chlamydiales bacterium
GCTACTAAATCATCCTTACCTTTCATATATATTTCTACCTTATATAGCAGTCAATCAACACAGGCTGGTGATCAGACGGAAAATGCCCATCAACAGTGGCCGGCTGCACCGCATGAAGCAGCACTACGATCCTGTCTGACACATAGATATGATCAAGAAATACGCCGGGAGTTCCCGTGCCTTCAAATGGCAAAATAGAAGGGTCTTGGTTCGTAAAGGTGCCAATTGGCCCCACATGACCTACGCGAGATGTATCAATTGAATCTTTAAGCGTGTTCTTAGTCAAAATGTTGTCAATCGTATCACCATCTAAAAATGGAAATGTTTTGTCAGGCCTGTTTGGAAAGGTATTTAAATCTCCCATAAACACTACAGCCATCTTACGTGCCAGTTTTGCCACCTTTTTGGCAACCTTTTGAGCCTCATTTCTTCTTTTTCCAACATTTCCAAAGCTAAAGTGCGCATTTACTGCCGCAAGCTTTTTGCCTGTTTTGATGTCTTTAAGAATAGCAATCGTCATCGGTTCTACAATTTTTTTACGAAGAATCTCAAAGCGGGTGTTTTTGATAAAAATACCATCTTGCTCACCAATATCCGTGCCAATAGAAACAAAGGTATAACGGTCTTCTAAAAAGGGCAAAAGGTCATTCACCTGGTTTGGCATAAGCTCTTGTGTTCCCAAAACATCGGGGCTCATTTCATTTACTAGCTCAACAATACGAGGCAGCCTTTCTGGCCAGCGGTTAACAGGCGCCAAGTTTTGGTCATAAAGGTCAAACAGCATATTATAAGTAGCCACGCGAATGCGCTCACACTTATGACTCAAAGCTTCTTTAATGCTATCAAACTGCTGGTGTAAATAGTGCGATTCTTGAAGATTGTCAAGCTGCTCATAATGCTCCATCACCGGAATTATAGAATTTTCTATAGCCCCAAGCGAAGTAACAGCCAACATGATCGAAAGAATAAAATATGTACGCATAAAACCCCTCTAAAAAGAGCCATGGTACCAAATTTGCACGAATCCCACAAAACTTAAATTATTTCAGCCTCCTTTATTTTTTTCGTAAAATCTTGCTTAGAATTACCCCCCCCTTTATAAAGTAAACTAGAAATCAGCTCGCTATTTCTATTTTACACCTACATGGGGTAAAACCATCATTCAAGCGGGACTACAAAAGGAAACATATGTTTACAAAATCAATCCTCCAATTTGGTTTGAGTGCATTTTTAGCAATTACTGCTATGTCTCAAACACATGCTGACGGCCTACAACTAGGTCGCCGCCCACTTACAGAGAAACAAAAAGAACGTGTTCGATCAGACGTTCAATCCCTGAGAACTACACGTAAAGGCACTGTAGCAAAAGATGCACTAGTTGCTCCGGATCCAGCTCTTGGCGGCTGGTGGCAAATGGTTACACGTGGATCACAACAGGGCTTTGGCTTTGGCGCTTTAACCGCTGATATCGATTCTTATATCTTTATCGACCTTGATCAATATGATCCAGAGACCTTTCCTTACGTTGTTATTAACACACTCTGTGGCACTCCTACATACCCAAGAGAATGCACGATCCGTGATATTGATGGCGGAGCAATAGAGGGAAATGTCTACTTTGTTCCTAGCCCAACAGAGCTTGTAAATGTGTACGCTTTGGGCGGCCCTCTTTTTGACCCTACTTTTTACCAAAGTTTATGGTCCTTAAGCCTACAAGCAGATGGAACACTAACGGCAAGCGGCGACTCACAGCCTTCGTATAATGGCTATGTAACAGCTAATGCATCCCTATTTCGTAAAGTTGATGGCCCTCAAATGCCTGTTAGGCCATATGACGATACAGACTCAGGCTTTCCTGATGTGAACAACCCTGTAGAAATAGCCAAATACATCCGCAACAGCCTACTTTTAAACCATAACCAATCTCTAAACATCAACTACCACGATAGTGACTACCTTAACTATTTTGATGCCGAAGCAATATTTCAAAAGATGTTAAACGAAGGGATTACGTATGAAACCAAAATCCGTAAAATTCGTGTAACCAAACCTGGAACGCACTTTAGTGCCGAATTTCTTGATTATACAAGTGATGATCGCTTAACTGACATCTTTACCGATGGCTACTCTTTTGCCACAATAGGCTCAACAGTTGAAATTAGCGGCTTTGAAGGTAAATGGAAAAAGCTTAACGGCACATACGTAAATGGCGTGGCAATTACCGAAGTAGACGGCATAATCTCTCCAAGCTCTCTACATGTTGATACATCATCTAGCAATAAACCCAAAAAAGGGACCTTCCGCAATGTATACAACCACTTTATGCTAGATTTTGACTCTAGCGATAAAAATAACTTTCCTAGAACAAAAGATGGCTGGGCAAAAGAAATTGAAGGTAACCCAACAGTAAAAGTTACCCACCGCTTCACGCCAGATATGCAGTATCCAGAGTTTGTAGCCGCAATACGCGCGCTATTTTTTTCTATCTACAAAGTATCCCAACATAATGGGCAACAAGTGTTTTTTACGCCCGGATCCATGTTTTTAATTGACACCTGGGACGAGCTAAAAACTGCCGTTGCTACTAATAATTACTGGGGCAGCGCTGCATATCCGGGACTTAGGAATGTTCGTACAAGAGTTACACAAGCCCTTGGAAGCTCTTTTTACAACAATGCAGTGCTCGCACGGCGTTTAGTAACAACCTACAATGATCCATTTGGCATCACACAGGACCCTGCATCAAAGTATAACTACAATATAGTGATGTCAAACTACATTATGCTCCCTAAAAATCTATACTGGGCAATTGAGGGAACACCAACTGGACCACTGCAATTTGATCCAGAAGATGTGGGTTACAAACCAGCAATACCTGCTAGCCATCCGGCAGAATTTGTAGGCGCACTTGGTGATATTATTGTGGTTGACGGCCTGCCGCAGCCTCAAAACCCAGACCCTGCCTACTATAGCTTACTTACACCAGAATTTGATACACGTCCCCAAAGTGACACGTACGATTCAAACTCCTACTACGTTGGATTGATTGATCCAAACTTGACCAATGGAAAACGCGTTGGGTATTTACGTTTTATTGATGAACTTGGTAGTGACCCCTTTGGCTATCTAGAAACATCGACATTCCATCCAGATGTTCCTGTAACAGTAAAGTATGGTCGTGAAGCGGCTTGCCGAGTATATTCTAACTTTACAAGGTATCTACAGACAGATCTTGACTGCGATGCAGTTATACTAGATGTTCGCGGAAATAACGGTGGAGCGCTTTGGACGGGTTTTACAATCGCTGAACTAATGGGCGATGATAGAGCAGCTTTTACACAACTTTCTTCCAAAAAAGATGATGGCAACTCTGCCCTAATAAATTTTGACGACTCAAGCACCTATTCATTTTATAACAATAATGCAGAATTGCTCAGTGAATCCTTTGGGCAGTTCTACGTGCAGCAAAATGAAGAAAATTATGGCCCTGGAGTTGTCTTTAAAGGCACCGCAGAACGACCGAAAAAAGTTATTGTTTTAACGGATAACGGCGCGGCAAGTGGTGGAGATCTTTTCCCCCACCTATTCTTAGGTGAAAATTTGGATGGCAACCTAGGCTCATTTACAACCTGCAAAATAATAGGCGATATTGACGGCAGACTTAAAGGTTCTGCATCACCTCATATGCCTGTGCCCGTAAGTGCCTCTTCAAACTTCCTAAAAAGTGCAAGTGGCAACCCAGTCTCCCCAATTAACTTCCGCGCGGATTTTGCGTTCGGTCAGTTAATTAACGGGCTGACACCAACATTTTATAACCAGCAGCTACCACAGGTTGCCCCTTCGTTTGCACCTTCTTTACACGGTACAGCCGGCGGCGCACCTTTGCCTAACGACTGGAATAACACAGTATGGCCAGACCTTGGCTATACAAAGCCACCAAAAGGCCATTTTTCTAAAAAAATCGATAAGGCAAAACCTCGTTCAAAATGCCGCTGCACCTGGCGTGATAGCTGGCTAGAACAAGCCATCCTTGCTGCTATTGAAGAATAAACCAGCTTTTTAAAGCTACAAACCAAAGAGCCCGTGATTTCACGGGCTCTTTTTTTTACAACTGCCCTCCCTGCTTGCACTTCCCGCCTTTCTGCACATAAGTACATTAGCCACGTTATGTGCGTAAAACAAGCTCGACAAAATTCTGCACATAATCTATAATTCATGATTTTGTGCAGAACTATGACGAGGGGCAAATGAAGCAACCACTATTTCTAGGAAGAGAGCGAGAGCTAGAGCACCTGAATCTATTACGTGAAAGAGCCAAGGCTTCTCTTGTTGTAGTTAGGGGGAGGCGGCGCATTGGTAAAAGTACTCTCATCGAAAAATTTGCAGAAAAAAGTTACTTTTTAGAATTTGCGGGACTCCCCCCTGATGAGGATGAAACGATAACCGCACAGGATCAACGCGATTCCTTCGCAAGACAACTTAGTTTGCAATTCAGCCTGCCGCAACTTCAAGCCACTGATTGGGCCGATCTTTTTTCTTTATTAGCCAAACATACTAAACGCAAACGAGTGACCATATTATTTGATGAGATTACATGGATGGCCAATGATGACCCGTTATTTTTGGCAAAGCTTAAAAATGCATGGGATTTAGAGTTTAGTAAAAACCCTAATCTAATCCTTGTGCTCTGTGGATCGGTATCAACCTGGATAGAAAAAAATATCGTAAACAGTACATCATTCTATGGCCGAATTTCCTTATTTATAAAACTTAACGAACTTCCACTATATCAGTGCCACAATCTTTTGCTTGGCCAGGGCTTTCGTCGCTCGGCATTGGAAGAATTGATGATCCTCTCAGTTACAGGTGGAGTACCATGGTATCTTAACCATGTTCTACCGAAAATGAGTGCAGAAGAGAATATTAGACGACTCTGTTTCCAAGAAGATGGCATTCTTTTCAATGACTTTGAACGGATTTTTACAGATATCTTCGAGAAGCGAACTAAAATTTATCGTCCAATAGTTCAAGAGCTGGCGCATGGCGTGCGAGAACTAAATGACATTTGCCTAGCCCTAAACTACCCTAAAAGTGGAACGATGAGTGAATACTTAGACGACCTGGTAAGTGCAGGATTCATCACCCGTGATTATACCTGGCTTATCAAATCGGGCAAGTCATCGCGTCTAAGCCATTATCGGCTGAGCGATAATTATCTGAGATTTTATTTGAAATACATTGAGCCTCATCGTGATTCTATCATTAGAGGACGATTCAACAACAAAACACTTTCTTCATTACCGGGCTGGCATGCCATTATGGGCCTTCAATTTGAAAATTTAGTGCTAAGAAATCGAGAAAAGATCTGGCAACTGCTAGGCGTAAAACCCGAAGATATTGTGGCTGATAATCCCTATTTCCAGCGTAAAACCTCTTTAAATCAAGGAGTCCAAGTTGACTACCTCATTCAAACACGATTTAACACTATATTTGCTTTTGAGATAAAATTTTCTCGTGAACCTTTAGGAACATCAATTATTCAAGAATGTTCAGAAAAGATGCGCCGACTCACGCTACCAAGAGGTTTTTCCTGTTGGCCAGTGCTTATCCATGTAAGTGGTGTACAAGAAAGTGTCCTAGACAGCGGCTTCTTTGCCCATGTCATCGACTTTAGTAATTTTTTAGAAGAATAGCCCTCTTCTTAGCTGGAGATGAGTTTTTTTTGAAAGATTTTGCCATGCTTTCTATTTTTCGTAAAATCTTGCCTAGAATTACCCCCCCCTTTTATAAAGTAAACTAGAAATTAGCTCGCTATTTCTACAACCAGATGCATCATCACTCTCGAAGAGAGTGATGTCTCGAGTTTAGACATTTGCCGAAGGCTTTGGAGTGCGGTAATTTTTTACCGCTCTTAATTTTTGACTACGCACTATATCTTCGATAGCCTCCAAAACATACAATAGCCCCATTACTATGGCACAACATGAGTTAGCTAAATTATTGAACGTTCGTGTAAG
>JAJFUY010000310.1 GCA_021372185.1 Chlamydiales bacterium
GAGTTGGAGATTGGATTGGCTTCGGATCCAAGTTTTCGGGTTGGGTTACGATTTCTGTTGGTAATGCAAGGGTCGAGCTTTGCTGCATGCTTTTTTTGTAATTCTCGTTTACCTTTTGCAAGAGCTCTTCTTTCGTTTGAAAAGCTAAGCCTTGAGAAATTTCATCTTGATATTCATCCTCATAGATAACCCATCCTTTTGGATCAATCTTGTGTAGGATGAAAAGATGAGGCAGGTTTCCCATATAGGAGGTGGATAAATCTCTCTTGGTAGTAACCTCATTGCTTTCGCGTAAATATACCATCGCTTCATTGCCCGAGATGGCTATTGAATCATAATCAAGGCTGTATTTGTATTTTAAATAGGGGGATTCATAAAGTTTCGCCACATAAATTTCTATATCCCGTTTGTCTTTCTCCATCTTTACCCAGTCCAAGGCCTCATTTTCAATCAGAATAGAGAAATCTTGTGGCTTAAGAAGTTTTTGTCCTTCATATTTAAGCGTAAAGTAGGCATCAATGGCGGCTTTAATTTTTGCTTCATCGTCTAAATTTGGATCTTGCTGAGCTGCCAGACAGTTTGATATAGCTATTTGGCTGACCGATGGTGGAATTGAGTTCGATGAAGTTACGGCCAGGGAAAGGAAGATAAGCATGAGGATTAATAGGATGAACATCGGGTATTTTAAAGGTTGATTGGAGCGCTGTGTGAGTTTCATGGCTAATCCTTCCTTACATGTTAAACGAACTAAATCATTAGCGAAATCGCCCTGATTATTTAAGACCTAAAAATTGCATTCGCCTTAAACCTTGTTTCATTCTACTTCCAGTTTAATTTTATAGGAAAACAAACGAACGCGGATGTTGAAAAACTGTAAGAGTAGAGTGATAATGTCCTAAAGTTACAAGATAGAAATGCGCTCATTAAGATGAAGAGCTATGAAATAGACAATCGAAATGACCAGTAAAGAATTAGCTCGAAAAAAGGAAGTAGAACGGGCGTTGGACCACTGGATCACACAAAGAAAGGTCTCAGAAAAATTTGGGATGAGCGAACGGCAATTTCGACGCATCCTGCGTAGATATCGCCAGGACGGCGATGGAGGATTAGTTTCGAGGAAACGCGGAAAGCCAATCCACCCATCAAGAACGGCTAAAAAGACCTGGCCAACAAACAGAGGTCAGGTCTTTCGTTAACAACGTGGCGGAATGGCTTTCTACATAATCACATGGTGTGTTTTTTGCCTGGATGAGTCATTCGCTTTCATGCTTCACCCATTGTTCCCAAGTGTGTATGTTTGAAGGCGTCCGGATATTTCAAGCCGTAACCAAGAACGCGATCCAAGCTGGTGTGACCAAAGAGGATCAAACCTGCCAGTTGTAATGGTTGGTAGGCGAGGATGGCACCGATGATAAAGAGGCTAATTCCCAGTGCTTTGATGTGAACGAAGTTATACGTGAACGCCCCCGCTTGTGGACTGATAAGGTAACCAAGCATACTCAGATCCGGTGTGAACAGCAATGCCGGATACCACCACCAGGCAAAATCTAACTTCGTGAAGAGGAAGATAGACAGGCCAAACATGAACAATTCTTCGAGTTTGAGTAAATTTTTCATTGTAGATCTCCAATGTAGGGTTTGTAAAATTGCATTATCACTTCCACCGCATGATCCAACACCGCCTCATCGATTGTCTGCCAGGTGCGTGAGGAAAGCTTCTATCTCAGCGGCGCCCATTTCAGCCGGATGGCGTTTATTATGAAAGAGAATATATCGCCGCGCCCAGTGAACATAGGATTTCTCAGTGCTGTAGGAATAATGCTTCAACCGGATCGTGTCTCGAAGCTGATCGAGAAGTTATTTAGGTTTTAGAGGGGATGGATCGGGCATGGATGTTTGACTCCGAAAGGTTGAGGTGTATAATATTTTAAGGTTGGGTTGATGCTGGTTGTTTGAGATAACCAAGCATAATCACAGTATAGCATATTTCATTCGGATGGATATACTGCATAATAGAAGCGTATTAGGAATCCGTATAATTAATAGTTGGGTGGCTGTCTTGCAAATATTAGGAGAAACAATATGAGTGAAGGAATTCTTGGGGTAATTGCTTACCTAGACTCTAATGAAGTAGATAACCTTCTTGCAAGTATTGAAGGCGGGTTGGTCGAACAGTTTGTTGAAAAGTTTAGAGATTCAAAAACTAAAAAGGGCGAAGGCGGTATTGGTATTTCAAGCACATCACTAGGGGCTAGTGTCGAGTCTGTGCGTGAAGAAGCGAGCGAAGCAATTAAACGCACAACACCCGTTTCTAGGTTATCTGCACTTAGAAAAATCCTTCTTGATAATAACTATGTACGTCAAGTTAATGCTGTAAACATTGACGAGAGAACAGGGTTTATCGAAGGCGAACTTGTTGAAGTTTATGGAAGCATAAACCCGTCTGCTTTTGGGGAATTCATAGACATTGCCGTTGAATTTATGAAAATTGGCACTCAGTTTAGTGACTTGTTTGGCAACGCAATAAAAATTGACCCACGAGTTGAGCAAGGTATTAAGTACCTTGAATATGCAACCAGTAAAGGAATCCCCATCCAAATTTCGTGTGCAAAATCTGAAACAGCAAAACAAGGGTTTGATTTTGCGTCAATACTGGTTCCCGATTTTCTAAAAACTAATAAGGATAGTCTCACTGGAACTTTCAATGTTTTAGGTAGAATAAAACGGGTGCTTGAGCGGAATGAAGTGATTTACTTGTACGATTTAATGCCTGGTATGTCAAAAATGTCGAGAGAACAATTCAAGGCTTTGATTGACAATTTTGCAAAAAAACCGATTCCTGGAATGAATATAAATATCACTGAGCGAGACTTGCGTATAAAATATCCAAGTGTTGTTGTTTCACCAATTGCTATGTATTCATAAAACGCCACCCGACAAAGCGTGCAGCCTACAAGTGGGATTCTGCGCGATTTTTGAGAGTTTTCAACGCCTTGGCAGAATTCCGCTTTCGAGCCTTGACCGCGTCCCGCCCATATGCAGGTAACGCAAACCGTTAGACGTTTCTTTTCAAAAGGAGGAAAGCAGTAATGAGTTATTCAAAACCATTTCATCGAAACTACAGAGGATTTGCAAATGTTCCAAATTCGGGTCATAGTCAGGGGGCATATATTGTTGACCCAAATTATGCGGAATCCCCAGAACACTACGTTCGTGCTTTCTTGTTAATTCAAAAGGATTTAGAAAATTTATTTGAATACGTTGAACCAGCAGACGATAATCTAGACACCTACTCTTTTAGAATTCACGAACTTTTTTTGAGAAGTTGTATTGAAATTGAAGCAAATTTCAAGGCAATTTTAAAAGAAAATATTTATAACCCAAAAGATAAACAAGGGAATTCTTTGGATGAAAATACATGGAATATTCATAACTACCGAATCGTAAATAAAACTCACCACTTGTCTTCCTATAAAGTTTTCATCCCAATTTGGGATGGTACACAATCAACTTTTAAGCCTTTTGCGGATTGGGCTAAAACTAATGATTTATTTTGGTATCAAGCATACAACAGTAGCAAGCACGATAGAAAAAGCGCATTCAAAAAAGCAAATTTCTCCAATCTTCTTAATGCAGTTGCTGGGTTGTTAGTTTTACTGTCATCACAATTTAGAACGGAAAACTTTGCGTCAGGGAGCACAGCATTAGCAACAGAAGGAAATGATTACTATTCAGGCGAACCTGCTTTGGGAGAATTTTTCCGCATTGAATTTCCAAATGACTGGAGCGAAGAAGAAAAATACAATTTTGACTGGGCTGAATTAAAAAAAGAGCCTGATAGATTTCAAAAGATTGATTATGATAGGAAACATATATAACTTGAAATAATAAATACATCTAACAAAGCGTGCACTTGACTGGCGGGGATGCGCCGCGTTTTCAGGCAGTTTTCGCCGTTTCGAGTCGGTTATATTAAGCAGGTAACACAGGCCACCGTTGGGCAGTTTTACATTCGATATAAAACCGTATTTGAGGAGCTAATCTGATGACACTGGAAGTCTTAGGTATTGACCATATCTATATTACCGTCTCGGACTTGGAGCGTTCCACTGTTTTCTACGACGGCGTGATGAAACTTTTAGGGTTTCACAAGGGTACAGACTCTATTGGCGGGCAACCCCACACCCATTATTTCAATCGCGCATTTCAGTACACTTTGCGGCCAGCTAAGCCGGATGCTGCGGCTCATGACCCTCTGGTACCGGGCTTACACCATCTGTGCTTTCAGGTCGCGGATACAGAAGCAGTGGATGAGGCAACAAAAGGTTTACGAAAATTAGGTATAGCAACCAGTGAACCTCGCATCTACCCGGAGTATGGGGTCGATTACTACGCGATCTATTTCAAAGACCCAGATGGGATTAAACTAGAGATTGTGAACCGGACCCGAATCCGTAACCTTATTCGTGATAATTGGGCCAAATTACAACATTTTGAGGATCCGCTGAACAAAGCGGGTCTCCTCTAGGAAATAACGCTGCCTATTACAATATGCACCAGTTGAGTGAGGTTCGCCACGGTTTGGTAAGGTTTTGACTGGTAGTCATTTCTAGCTAAGCAGCGATCTTCTATTCTGTTAGTTACTGTTAGCGCTAAACGCTAGACTGATTGTTGGGTTAAAAGATAATGTTACTATGGGGGAGGACCACAAATACTGGTTTTCTGGCGCGGGGTTATACTCTCTCTTGAGGTTAAAATGTGCAGGCCTTCTATTAATTTGCAGCGCTCGTTACCCCAAGCCGGCAAGCTTTTCCTGGTTGCCTTGTTCGTTGGGCTCCTGGCCGCTTGCCAAGCACTGCCGCCAGCGCCACTTGGAACTAGCACCA
Organism: Chlamydiales bacterium; assembly: GCA_021372185.1. Lineage (GTDB taxonomy): Bacteria > Chlamydiota > Chlamydiia > Chlamydiales > FEN-1388 > SZAS-7. The sequence continues at coordinate 4,887 of JAJFUY010000310.1, forward strand.
CTACGCCTAGCGCCACCGCCTCGCCCACCGAGCCCACGGCTAAGTTCACTCCGCGTTTGCCTACCCTCGGTACGCCCTTCCCGCCCTTTGCTGAGCTGCCCACAAGCGAGGTCTCTTACGTGCTCCCATTGACGGTTCAAAAAGTGAACGAGCGCAGCGCCCAGCTGCTCTTCGAGCTCGATCGCGCTGCTACGGGCGAC
>JAJFUY010000361.1 GCA_021372185.1 Chlamydiales bacterium
GTATTTCTGACACAGAAATTCAATACCTTTCTGCACGGCTTTGTACTCTTTCTGATACAGTCAAAACCTATAATAGCGATACTGTAGAGGCCATCAAAAAGGCGTTTGGCCCGCAATACGATTTACATAAGCTTGAGGATCTTTTACATACCATCCAAGCTCAAGAAGAGCCCTTTGGTATTTTACTCAAACAGCGCGATAAACTCCTTGAAGCCCTAGCATTTGCATGCAACCAACTTCGCCCTCATCAGCAGCACTACATGCTTCTACTTACTAAGGCAGAATTAACAGAAATGACAAAGGAAAAGCGTAATGAACTCATTAATTACCTGTATGCACAGCCCTTTGATGAAGGCGAAAGAAAAATATTAGAAAATGAACTCGCAGGAAAAACTACTAACCCTGGCTTTCTCAAAAACGCTTTTTACCTACTTACCGGACAGCCTTCTAACGACGATCTCATTGTAGAGCTCTTCAACAGCCTTCCCGTAATCGTTCAGAGTGATTTTAGAGAACAAAATGAACAGGCTGATACCGTCCGTCTTCAAGGACAAGAAAAAGCAAGAAATGACATTAAAAAGGTGTCCATAAAGCTCAAAATAATTAATAAAAATCTAGCCACCTATTCAAATCGCCTACTAGGCAGGCTCTTTATTGCCGAAAAAACCGGAGACGAAAGCGATACTGCCGATGCCCGCGCCCTTGCCACACTCGTCTCTAACCTGGAAGGAAAAAAAGCAGAATATGAAAGCCAAATTGAGGCCCTAAGTCTAATGCTCCCAGAGAAAGAACAGGAAGAATACAAATCACAAAAGGGACCACCCCTTCCTCCTGAATGGATGGACTACATCAATGCCGCCACAGATATTGCAGCTAAAGAAGTGGCCAAGACATTTGATTCTGCATTGGATAATTATCTAAAAAGCCTTGCTGGAACGTCACATGATGATAAAAAACAAGTTGATACCGGTGGAAATTTTCTAGGAGAGATTCTAGATTGCTTTACCATGAATGCAGAAAGTGTAAAAAAAGAAGTAACAAGAATCCTTGATAAAAGTAAAGAAACTCAAGATCCCGCCGAACAGGTGTTACTTGAACATAAAGCATACTTTGCACAGAAATTTCTAGGACGTCTCCAAGAGCAGCATAGAATAGAATTTGAAAAAGTAAAACAAAAGTATGAAGCAGGAGCAGCTAAGAGCTTAAAGAGACACGGGCTCACCCCCCTAAAACCAGAGGTCACACCAAAAGAAGAATTAGACCAACTTACTCAAAAGCTCAAGCACTCAAGAGAAGGCGCTTTTCTCGTAGCAGATTCATGGTATGTGAAGAAGAATTTACGAGTAGCAGTAGACGATTTTAAAAATCAAAAGCTCCTCACACATACAGATCGACAGATTTTTGTTGAGGGTATGGCAGCAAAAAAACCGGCTTTTGAAAAGAAACTAAAAACGTTTGAAGCCTTAAGCCTCGATAATAAGCTTGCTGTTATTACACTCTTTCTCGAACAGAAAAAGGGCATACAAGTAGACGCGTACATAAAATTGCTTTGTGAAAGTGTAGAAGCAAGCCATAAACGAAAATTCTATGAAGACTATTTACGTACAGAAAAGAGCCAAGCCTACCTGATACTGTGCAAAGCCTACGAATCACGAAGAAAAGAGTAACGTTTTAACAGCTCGCTTTTCTTGATCATATTCTTTCCAAATAGGTGCTGACCTACGTCCTACTTTATAGCTTCGCAAAAGCTCTAAGGTCTGCAAGACTGTAAACCCAAGTAATCCAAGCTCTTCTTTCTGAATTGAAGCAAGCCTCTTTTCAGAAAAAGGTTTATACTGTGATCCCTCACCACCAAGCTCTTTATAGAGGGTATCGATTTTTTTCTTCATATGAGGGCCGAGAGAGTGTGTTGGGTGGGCATTGAGGAACTGCTCAGCTTCATAAAGAAACTGTCTCAACACAAGAAGATTCGTTGCACGCTTAGCTTGTTCTGCTTCTTTACTCTTTTCATCTGCTAATTTTTGAAACCTTTCGAGGTACTTTGCCTCTACTAAAAAACCCCTGTCTTCTATCGATGCTTGTTTTACAAATACCAACGTCTTTTTTTCTATTTCAAAAGCGCCATTTCTAGACTCCAATCTGGCAAGAGGTCTCTTTTCAAATAGCCTAAATGCCTCAAACGCACGTTTACATTCCTCTATAAATGGAGAAGGCTTTTGATACATGTTTTCAATATGCGTAAATAACCGCTCAAGCTCGTCAGACCCAACGGATAAAAGACGAAAATAGGAAAATGGCTTATCAGAATCATACATTGGATCACCTGACAATTCACGCCAGATCGTAGCTTGGGGGTCGATGCCCAATTTGAATGCAAGGTATCTAAGCTGTATAAGAAAACAAGCGCGTTTTGACTGCACCACATCTAAATCCGCCGTATCAGACAAAGACGTTCGTAAAAACTTGGCTTCTTCTACATAACCGGCAAAGGTTTGTAGATGTGTAAGCCGATCAGGAATGGATGCTGAAGTTGGATCATAACGTTTTCTTGCTTCACCCAGAGTCAAGTTATTTAAAAGATAGTAACAAAGAGAACAAAAGACACTATCAGGGTCCTTAGCGTGTTCCTTTTTATACAAAACATTCAGCGGGTCGATGAAATCATCTATAGTTTTTTCGTTATCCAAAATGGATAAAATAAGCTCATTACATGTATCCTCGAGCTGTAATTCTTCATCATCCACAATTTCATCAACGTTAATACCTAAAGACAAAAGTGGGGTTCTTGTAACATCAATCGTTTCATGTAAAAGTGTGTACACTTCACCTTTAGTAAATACTTTCGGTGGCTCCTGAGCTACCGGAGAGGCTGTTTCTACAGGATCTACCACATGCGCAAATCGAGCTTCTAAATTGTCTCGCCATGATTGACATTCCGGATAGCTACAAACGGTGACAAGCTGCGCTTTAAGTGTGTCGACAGTTATCGTTTCCATATCTTGGGTCTCGATTGTTCTTCGCAGCTCTTTTATCTGTTCATCATCGGGATGTGAATTGAGGATACGTTCAATACCTGCCTCAAGTTCCAGAGTTAATAAGGCCCTTGCAGCTTCAGCATCTAGTACACCGTCGACATAGACCTTAAGCATCGCCTCACCCTGCAGGATAGCCTCTAGTGCTTTTTTGCAAAGTGACAGCCGATTTTCTTCAGCGACTAAAGCAGCAGATGCTCCGAGGTAATTATCAAGTTTTTTACGCACTAGTAAATATGAGCTTCCCTCTAGTACATTGGGCTGCTCAAAAAGAGACCAAAAGAGCTTGTAGGTTCGCTTAGGAAGCACCTCCGCTAACTTACCAAACTTGGTATCAGCCCCCTTCATACCCACAAGATTTATAACTCTTTTTTCCAAAGCATTTTCTAGTCCATTAAGTGAACTTGGCTTCTGTCCAACACCCGAAAAACATTCCTCAAGCAAAATTCTGTTTTTCTCAAAAAACTGCTCTACAACACTTTGTACAGGCTCTGAAGGAACCTGTTTTGTAAATACTTTTGGTGAAGCATCGGAAGAACGAACTATAGGCTGGAAATGGGTGTCCATTTTCTGAATAAGGGCTTTTATTCTGCCTTGTACACTTTTATCGTCAGGTTTTTTGTTTTTGCATTTTTCTGAAGAGATTGAAGTAAAAAACACATTCTGGATATGTTCACAGGAATGTGTAACCTTTTGTCCTACAGCAATATTCGTAAGCCCCTCGGATGCTTTTTCCACACATTCGAGTTTTTCAAATACCATTTGCTGTATTTGATTTAAGTTGTAGGATTTAACACCAAAAAGCGTTCCAATAAATGCTAATACCCTCCACAAGCGCCCCTGAACAACAACGATCTCTCGATCTTCATCCTTACCTGAAATCTTCAAATAAAAAGACTTATCCCCTACCACTTCAAGCTTTTCTTGCAACTGATATAGTGATTCAAAGTCACGGTTTGTAAATATATCGACGCTCATATTTGAAGACATAACCCATTTCTCATACTGCATCAACCAATTTAGTATCGAACTTGGAAATTTATGCCACTTTTCTTCGTTATGTTTGAAGACTGGAGTATGGTTTCTTGGCACTCTAAGTTGTTTTTGTTTTCAAGGAAATGGTTGCGATTTAAGGCTTGTCTAGGTTTAAGGGAGTATAAGCCATTGTAGCCCTATGAAACAGGTCTGAGGTTTGCAATGAGCGATTGTATATAGTGAATCGCTCATAGAAGAGCCTTTCATTACCTAAGTAAGGACTTACTTACTCTTATAAATTTCCTGTAATCTTTCTTTAAGAGAATCTATTTCTGCAATAATAGCATTTTTTTGCACGTTTATATTAATTTTTTTTGATTTGGTACGAGCAGCTACACCTCTTTCCGCCTCTTGTTGAAGAGTCGACAAACTTTTCGTCAATGTTTGTATTTCGATTTCAATTCTTTTAGATTCCTTTTTGGCTGCCTCTGGCAAATGTGCGAAAGCTTCTCTATTAAATTCACTTCTTCCTACTGACATATACAACTCTTTATTAAATAATTACACATACCATGTAGATATAAAAAAATAATTAATGTATCAAGATCTTTATGCTCAGCTTTTGCTGCTTATGCTCGCCTAAGCACATCTTTATCCCAATAGGATACGCCGCAGCCTTGTCCAACCTGTGACCTGCCCATATGGTGCCATCCTCTTTTAGAGTACAAAAAAAGTTCTTGTGGCGGAGTGCCATTTCTGTCACCAAATTCATTTTTCTTGATTTGGTGACAGTTTTTATGAAATTAAAAG
>JAJFUY010000005.1 GCA_021372185.1 Chlamydiales bacterium
GGTCACCGAAGGTGCCCTGGGAATATAACGTGAAAAAGGAATGCACTCTCGAAGAGAGTGCTGCAAAAGCAACTATGGCACACACCTACGTTCAACTTTATTACCACATCGTTTGGTCTACTAAAGATCGATTAAATTATATTCCATTTTCTATTGAGGAACCTCTACACGTCTTTCTAGGTGGTGCTTTTAAAACAAAAAAATGTCTACCTTTTCAAATTGGGGGCATGTCTGATCATATTCATATTTTAGTATCAATTCCTCCTACAATAGCTGTTGCTGAGGTTATACGTAACGTCAAAGTATCATCTACAAAATGGATGCACAAAACTTACGCTCAATGTCATGATTTTGCATGGCAAGAAGGTTACGGCGCATTCAGCGTGAGTGAATCCAAACGCGAAACTGTTATTGAGTATATTAAAAACCAGAAAGAACACCACCAAGGTAGAAGTTTTCAGGACGAGTTTTTACTCTTGCTTGAACAACACAACGTAACTTATGATCCAAAATATCTTTGGAAATAGTGTGTAGCAGCACTCTCTTCGAGAGTGCATTTTCAACCTCATACTGCATTCCCAGGGCACTCTTCGAGTGACCTGGGCTACCTTTCACCACTCTCTTCGAGAGTGGTTAGTACGAAAAACACTTATCCACTGTAGAGTGCTGACTATAGCGCTGAGAGGAGCTTGTGGGCTTGGGCGGGGGTGATGCGTTCACTTGGGTCTAGACGGAGGAGTTTGTAGGCTGTGAGTTCTAGGGTTTCGGCGGGAGTGCACTTATTGCCTTTTTTTGTGAGGGCAGCAATGCGGGGTTCGAATTTTTGGATGTATTCGGGGATCTTGGCTTTTAGCTGGGTGAGGAGCTTTTCTTTTTCTTTATACTTTAGCTTTTGAAACTCTTCTGGGCTTGGCAGTACTTCTTTGAAGGGGATGTCTTTTTCTGTAAGAAGCTCGAGTAAAATGATGCCGACTGCCCAACTTTCGGTTTTTACTAAATCGCCAGAAAAGTTTTTTGTCTTTAATAGCTCAGGGGCACTGTAGACAGGTGTGCCATAGCGGCCTTTTTTGTAAGAAAGGGGGTGCAATTCTGTTTTTCCGGGCACATTTTTAAAATCAAAAGACAAGCCAAAATCTGTGACGGATGGGTTTTTTGTTGCTGCTTCTAGAAGAATATTTTCGCGCTTTAAGTCGCCGTGGATGATGTTATGTTCATGTATGCCAGAGACCGTTTTTGTAAAGGATTTTGCGATATGAATTTTTTGTTCTATAGTCAAATTTTTGGCAGTTTCTAGCGACTGAGCATATCTATTAAAGCCAGCTACTTTATGAGAGGTATATTCCACATCTTGGTCAAAGTGGTGTACATAATCTTCAACCGCTTTTTTCATGCCTGTAATATCGGTGTAAAATCTAGCGCTAGCTATTCCTGGCACTTTTGCCTCTTGCAGGCGTTTACAGAAATCCATTTCTTTATTTACTAGCTCTTCATCTTCACTAGAACTCACTGATATACGTGCAATGGCTATGGGCTTTATTTTGGTGTCATCTTCATACACCTTTACTCCAGAAAACACCTCTTTCCATGAGCCTTTGGCCGATAATTGGGATTTTGTAGGCTCTGCCATGATGTGTATGCGGCGTTTTGAGTTTACAAACATGTCTCGGGGGGCAGTGATGTCTCTTCCGTATGACTCTTTGGTGCCTGGCAGAAAGTGAGTTTCGGCGATGTGTTCAATTGTGGGTATTTTTACTTCTATTGTAAGAGCAAGCTGTAGGCGCTCATAATAAGGCATTTGTTTCTTTTCAAACTCAGGCAGGTGTTCAAGGCCATCATAGCGTGAAAGTATGGCTACAACTTGATCTGTAGGTGGGTCTTCTCGCAAGTTATCAATAAAGGCTGTTACTTCTTTATTGGTAGGGTGCTTTGTGGCGTAGACAAATTCTTGGATATAATCTGTGGCGGTTTTTCCGCGTTTTTTGCTAGATCGTACGTTGCCGGCATTTAACTCTTTTTTGCTCTGAACAGGCTCTACTCGTTTTATCTGTTTTTTCTTAGTGGCAGGCTTTGATTCACGTTCAGAATCTGCTGCAGTGCTAGAGAATGTCTTAGAAGCGGCTTTTTTGACCGCTTGATCTTGAGGTACAGGATTATCGATAAGCTCACGCTCACGTTTGCCTGTAGCAATACGGTCGCTTCTTCTCTTAGGGGGTATGGCGGAATTTGGCGGAGTTTTGGGAGAATCTGAGACATATGACATGTATGCCTCCCCGGGGTTAGCGTGCCTTACGGTGTTCATGTGTCTATATTTAATCTACCAATTAAACTTTTATTTGTATAGCTTAACTTGCCGTCCCGATGGCGTCAACTTAAGGACTTTTCTTGTCTTATTCTCAATCTTGATCTTTGTCTTATTCTGTCTTTTAAAAAGAATAAGAATAAGATCAAGACTAAGAATAAGAGAAAATTAGTCTTAAGTTGACGTTATGGCACGTTTTACAAGCTTTGCTCATAATAATCGATCA
>JAJFUY010000034.1 GCA_021372185.1 Chlamydiales bacterium
GCGGTAATTTTTTACCGCTTTTAATTTTCGACCACACACCGATTTATCAATAACTTCCACAACTTACATGAACGTTCAATACTTTGTTTAACTCATTTGTCTCATAGTATGGGGTTACTATTGTATGTTTTGGGGCATATCGAAGATATAGTGCGTAGTCAAAAATTAAGAGCGGTAAAAAATTACCGCACTCCAAAGCCTTCGGCAAATGTCCAAACTCGAGCTTCACTCTCTTCGAGAGTGAAACTAAAAACAGTTATTTTTCGAGCGCTTCTTTCTGGCTTTCTAGCTGCTTAATCTTTTCATCGAGTTCTTTGACGATAGTTTCTTGTTGCTCTTCGTTTTTGATGTCTTCTTCGTAGTCTTCCCAGTCTTGGTTTAAGTGCTGGCCGGCGCTGTCATCATATTGGTAGGCTTGCATACTGGCGCGCTCTTTGGCATCTTTAAATTCTTTTATTTCTTTGTCTAAAGCCTGAATTTGATCAGATTTACTGTCTGCATAGCCAGAAATTGATAAAACACAAGCAAGTATTGATAAACATATTTTTTGCATAAAAGCTCCTTTTTTATTTTTTCTACATGAACCATGATTTTATAGCAAAATTTCTGTGGTAAAATAGTAGTCGATTTGCTAAGATTTTGACTTTATTTTTACGGAGACCCCTACAATGGCAAGCAAACGCGAAAAAATTAAGCTTAAGAGCTCAAAGAGCGCATTTTTCTATCACACAACAAAGAACAAATCGAAGACTCCAGACCGCATTACTCTTCGCAAATTTGACCCAACAATTCGCGAACACTGCGAGTTTAAAGAAACGAAATAATTTCTCATGTTTGAATTATCTGTCGCACGAAAGTACCTTATTCCTCGAGTGCGGCAGCTTTCTGTTTCTATAATCAGCCTTATCTCTGTTTTTGTTATTGCCATTGTCGTGTGGCTTAGCATTGTTTTTTTTTCGGCTCAAGAAGGTATAGAACGTAGCTGGACCGAAAAAATGGTGGCCCTTACAAGCCCCATACGCCTCACCCCCACAGATCAATACTATAAAAGCTACTACTACCAAATAGATGCCTACTCAAGCGCTTCTACTTTCGCCTACAAAGGCTTAAGAGAAAAACTCAGCAGTACAAACAATGATCCATATGACATAGACGTTGACCCCTCTCTTCCACGAGATTTTCCAGAAAAAACCTCTGTTGATATTGTTAAGGCCACTATTCAGGCAATAAAAGCCACACCTAACACCTCCTGTCGCATCTTTGACACAGCGCAATGCTCCCTACACATTCGTTTCTTAACTGGCGCCTCTTTGGAGCAAGAAGTAACTTCCACAACCTACTTAATGAGCTTTGATGATGTAAGCACTCGGCTAACTAAAAACATTACCACACTGCCAGAAAATGGAATCATCCTCCCAAAAACATTCAAAGACGCAGGCGTAAAGGTAAACGACGAAGGCTATATAAGCTATCAGGGCTTTGGGGCCACAGCTTCTCAGGAACTACGCTCAAAAGTTGTTGTAGCGGGCTTTTATGATCCTGGTATTTTGCCTGTGGGTGGTAAAGTGTCTCTTGTTTCTAGCTCGCTTATTTCTCAAGTCTTATCAGCTACCTTTTCTGAACAAAATGGCCTTCCTACCGGCATATCAGTTGATTTTGATAACCTAAAAGATGCCCATGCTATAAAAGACTCCATAGTTGCTGCTTTAACTAAAGACCATTTAGTAGAGTACTGGACTATCCAAAGCTATGATGAGTATGATTTTAGTAAAGATATTTTTCAGCAGATGAAGGCTGATAAAAACCTCTTTTCTCTCATTTCTGTCATCATAACTATTGTAGCTTGCTCTAACATTATTTCTATGCTGCTCATACTTGTACATGATAAGCGTAAAGAAATTGCCATCTTACGAGCCCTAGGCGCAAGTAAAGCCAGCATCGCCGGCATATTTGGTCTCTGTGGCTTTTTATTAGGGGCTGTGGGAAGCTTTATTGGCGCAATACTCGCCGTACTCACCCTGCATAATTTAGCGCCAATTTTGGCCTTTATTAGTAAGCTCCAAGGCTTTGAAGTGTTAAGCTCTACATTTTACGCTAACAGCCTCCCCAATGCTGTAAGCACATCAAGCCTTCTTTTTGTAATCTGCATATCGGCCGTGGCATCATGCCTAGCTGGGCTCATCCCGGCAATTCAAGCAAGCCGTATTAACACCTCGGAGGCATTACGTAATGAATAAGATCGTCCTCCAGGCTGACAATATTACAAAGACCTTTATGTCCCCGTCTCCCCTACAGCTACTAAAGGGCATTAGCCTTCAAGTAGAAAGCGGTAAAAGCGTAGCTATTGTGGGAAAATCCGGTGAAGGTAAAACCACCCTTTTGCACATTCTGGGCACGTTAGATGAGCCAACAGGCGGAAGTGTCTCTATTTTGGGCACTGACGTCACCCAGCAAAATAAAAACACCCTTAGAAACCAACATTTAGGCTTTGTCTTTCAGGCGTTTCACCTGCTTGAAGATGCGACAGTGTTAGAAAACATTTTGCTGCCACTATCTATTGCTAGACTTGATGTGGGTCCTAAATCTCAAAATTATGCCAAAGCTCTAGAGCTCTTACAAAAGCTTGGGCTTTATGAGCGAAAAAACCTTCATGCCCTTAAACTCTCTGGTGGCGAAAAGCAGCGCTTAGGTATAGGTAGAGCCTTTATCACCAATCCCGACATTATCTTTGCCGATGAGCCAACGGGCAACCTTGATCATAAGACAGCTGCTGAAATCCAAAACCTTCTATTTGACTGGGTAGAAACTGAGGGCAAAGCCCTCATTGCTGTTACCCACAGTAGCGACCTTGCCAAACGCTGCCATACCACATATATTCTTGAAAGTGGCCAGATCATGTTGCAATAAAGTGCCATAATATTGACAATCGGGCATCTAATAAATGGAGGCTCTATGTCACTAACACCCGTCACTAATAATCCTTTTGCCAGATATATATCAACGCCATTAATGGCCAAACTTGCTATAAGCAGTAGAACCGCTGTAACGGTAAGTGTAGTAGCCCTTGGCATCTTAGCTGCCTGTGTAGTGATTCCTCTTGTACGATACTTCATGCACAAAAATGTTAAACCACTTGCAACAGATAAACAAGTAAGTGATGATCAAAAACCGTCTCTTGCAGCCACTAATACGCAATTTACAGGTAAACCAAATGCAGCCCTACAAGAAGCGTTACGCTTTCTTACACTAAACGGCTTTGAGTTTAAAAGACTAAAAAACCACATGTCGCAAAAACTTCTAAATGAAGTAACAGAACTTCATTTAGAACAGACAGCAGTAACTCCTCAGCAGCTTATAGACTTGGCACAACTGATACCAAATGCAAAGAAGCTAAAACTCAATGATTGCGGTGTAACCCATGAGCATCTACAGCAAATTAAAGAATTTAAAAAACTTGAAGATCTTGATGTTACACGTATACACAACAGAAAATCCCCTAGCCTTCAGGACAAAGATCTGGAGGTACTTGGTCATCTGCTACAGCTCAAAAGTGTGAGTGTATCAGGTAATGATGCTCTTACAGGCGCATTCTTTAGCTTTTTGCCGGCCCATATAACATTTCTTGCCGTCACAAATTGTAATATTGATGACAATAGCATCAAAAATTTGGCTCATCTTAAATTAACCATGCTAGCTTTATCCAGAAATAAAGGTATCACTGGAAAGACTCTGGATTCTCTTGCAAAAACCCCCACCATGATCCTCTTAAATGGCACATCGATAGATCAAGACGCTATTGGAACATTAAAGAAATTTCCAAGCCTCACAAGAATTGCCCTACCAGAAAGCTTCAAAGATAAAGAGCTAGGCCTTTCCGATAAAATTACGATTACTTGGTATAAATAATAGGTTTAGTTGATGTATTCAGGTTGCATAAAAAATGGCAACCTGATCTATGCCATCGACGGCCTTCCTGGCAAATTGCAGCCATACACCTTACAGAAATTGGATTCTCTTTACTTGATCTGGCTTGGCCCAAATATAACTCTGGAGTTTGCTGAAAGGAAGTTTTTGTTTCTTCTACTATTTCTAAGGGCCCGAGGCCAAGTTCTTTTCTGATGGCGTTTTCAAGTTCGGTATAGTTGCCCTCTCCCACGTGTGTAAATACAATACTACCTTCTTTGTTGATGAGGTAGCTTGTGGGCCAGGCAGAATTATGATACGTCTGCCATGTTGCATAGTCATTATCAAGAGCTTCTGGATAGGATATACCAAACTTAGCAATTGCGGCCTTTACATTATTAACGTCATGTTCAAACGCAAATTCAGGCGTATGCATCCCAATTACTTCAAACCCCATGTCTTTATACTTCTCATACCAAGCTTTAATATGAGGAAGCGTGCGTATGCAGTTTATGCAGCTATAGTCCCAAAAATCTACCAAGACAACATGGCCTTTTTGTGACTGAATCGTAACCGGTTTTGGAGGAATCCACGCTGCTATTTTCTGAAATTCCGGCGCATCACGAGCCAATAGACCTGTAGAAAAAAACACCAAAATAGCTAAAAGCACACGCATAAAGACCTCACTTAAAAGTCTCACACATATCAGGTCCAATAAATACATCAAAGGATTTACTCAGTAAAATACCTAAGGATAATTCGGCGTATGTCACTAACTGAAACAAAATGTTGAGAGTCAACTTTATAACGAAAGTGAACGTTCAACTCTTGTAGTAAGTCAGGATTATGTAAAAGATGTGTTCGAGTAAGGCCAAGATCTTTTAAGGCATTAAGTGCTGGTTCGATTTCATCATTTTCTTGTTCGTAAAGAGACAATGTTTTGATATTTTCGATAATTCTAGCACTTGATAGTTGATTTGGATTATCTTTTATAAGTTGTTGTATAAACTTTTGTACGTGGGGTCTGCCAATAAAATCCCCAGTTAATTCAAAAGGGTCTGTCTTTCTTACAGGAGCCTCTTTTATTGAACCACCAGCAAGGGCATTCATCACAAATGCAGCTTCTTGAATAGTTGGTCTTTGATCAGGGTCTGAATGTATCGTTCTTGCAAGCATTGATGCCACAGGCTTGCCAAACTTGTTTTCAACTTGTGCAAGGGCATCTTTGATAATTGGATCATTTGCTGGGTTAGAAGTATTTATATCTTTATAATTGCGATTTCGATCATAAATATAAGGCAAAAAAGCAACATATAATGCTCTATCATTCACTTTATTTGTGAGAATTTCAATTGCTGACTTTCCTACGGCAAACACATCCTGTTTTTGCCGTAAATCTAAACGACGCTCGGGCGTAAGTTCTCTTTGTTGATATTGATAATCAAATACACTCATATAAATCGGCGTACCAAACACACTCTTATTGTCTGAGCTTTTTCTAACTGCGGCCCCAAAATCTGCTAAACAAGATTCGTACTTGCCCTTGTCATCTCTTTGTAACCCTGAGTTTTCTGGCTTAACATCTCTATGAGCCATGCCATTTCTATGCATAGCTTCAAGTCCAATAAACATCCCTTCTACAAGCTGCGCTTCTGGATACTTTCCTGTAAATCCATATTTGGCTAAATCTTCATTCTTAAAGTGAAATAAATCGGTTTCATAGCGGTGTACAAATACTGTTGCTTTAGCACCACCTTCTGCTGATCTCAATGAATAAGGAGACCTCTGAATACCATGCTGAAAGCCGCCGGCTTTTTTGTGAAGCTCTTGAGTCATATCGATTTCATTTTTGAGCTCATTCATTACTTCGACATCTGATTTTTTTACCAAAACACCTAAGCCTTTTTTCACATCTCTTCCAACTGGGCTCACTTCACCGTAACTGCCTTTACCAATTGCCTCAGTTGCTGCTTTGTAGACAATCATGGCCTTATAGTTTCTTCCCATTTGCACTTCAAAATCTACACCACCTAGTGAAATGGTATTTATTCTTCTTACTGTCCAGTTAGCTTGGGTTCTATCAGGATGTACTGCTTCAATGGTTGACTTACGTGCCGAGTTTACTTTTATAATTACATCTACTTGTTTGTTTACACTTTGAATTTCTTGCGGTGTTAAATCAGAATTAGGGAGAAATTCTCGTTTTGCTACTGCACACTGTTCAAGCATGTTTTTGCGCAATTTGGCATTTTGAATTGGGCTCCATTTAAAGATGCCACTTGCCAACACATCTTTTACAATAGCTGCGAAGGAATTGAGTTTTGCACTGGCTCGAACTGTTGGCGATTCAGGTTTAAATTTTATGTCTGATTGACGAGACACAAGAGGCTCATTTATCGAATGAACCGATGGCAGATTATCAAGTGACTGCCCCATTTGAGGCAAAGGTTTATTTGGTGGTGCCATCTTTAATGCTAAATCTACAGGTAGAAAAGTCACTGAAGCAGATTCTTGAAATCCCGACTCTCGTCGAGGAAAAAATTGTACGCTATCCCCTGAACCAATGCTAGCCATATTACTTCTCCCGAATGAGCCGAGCGTTTGCCTCTTGAAGTGCAGTAGATAGTGTTTTTGCCCAAGGATCATTATGTGACTTGGCAAAATCTATCCCCTGACGACAAAGCGCCAAAGCCTCTTCTTTTTGGTTGAGCTCTAAATAGAGAAAAAACGCCTGCAGATAAATATCTGGAAGTGTTGGATTACACTCTAAAGCATGAAGGGTTGCATCGAGGGCATCTTCATACTCTTTAAGTTGAGTAGTTGAGTGGCTATAACCCAGCCAAAAATCTACTACTTGCGGGGCGATCGTGACTAAAAAGAAAAAGGCATCTCGGGCTTTAGCATAAGAACTTTCTGACTTTTCTTGGAGAAGACTATAGGCCGCTTTATAAATTTTTTGCACATCTTCATCAGAAAAGCTTGAAATGTCATCCGTAGATAGTGCCGGACAATCAATACCTTGTTCAACAAGCCAAACACCTATGGTATCATAGCCTTTTTGAAATTTATCTCTAAAAGTAGTAAGCGAATGGCGGACATTTTGACGGATAGTCTCTTTTTGGGCATCAGAAATGTCCCCACTTTGGGCAATTGACGCCTCAGCATAGGTATTAATTAGCGCTTCAAATGCCTGATCCATCCCGGCTCACCCTTTTGCTCAAAAGTTAACTAAATTTTATTATTACATAAAATTTATTATTTACAAATGGGAATGTTTTGCCTAAATTAGCGAGCACAGAGCTTGGAATTCTCGGCCTTTTGCTCGTAAATCGGGTGCAATATTGTCACGACTAGTAAAAATAATATTACTTAGTTTAAGGATATAGGCAGAGTTTTGACCTAATTGTATCTGGGTTGGCTCTTCTTTTGCTTTTACTGACACATTGCCGATTTCGACTACCTCAGGATTATCTCCCAAGTAATTATTGAATACATAGAAGGCCTTGTTTTGTTTATCGTAGTAGACTTTTTGAGTGATTTGACGTTCTTTTCTTTCATTCCATGCAGTCTCTAAGCCATAGGATAATGCATCGTTTAATTGGGTGCGGTTGCGAAGGACTGGCTGTGCTGCGCTATGCCATATGCGATTTAGTCGAGCAAGAGAGGCGACATCTGCAAGACCCAAGTGGCCAGATATTAGCTGAGCCACATCTTTATACAATGCTGCGTCTTGCGTATATTGGGCCTCTGCCGGCAGTACAATAGACTGAGCAAAATAAGAGCGAACTTCGTTAATAGGTACCATACGGCGAGGTGCCACTTGCGCCCCAGAATGGCCACGAAAGTAGTCAACAACTTTGATCAAAGCCACTGTAACAACAGTAATAGTGAGTGCAACGCCCACCCATGGACTCACAGTTTTTGTAACTCCCATGACTCTTTGCCCAATAGAAGCAAAATTAATCACATTTACCATAAATTACCCCACTAATAATTCATGAATTATACTATAATTATCGTAATTAAGTCTTGGCAATTTTTTGAGGAATAAATTGCGTAGCCTGAATAGCACCTCAATGGGACTGTGTCGGTCCAGTTAACAATAGCCCGCAAAGTTACTTTTTGGCAACTGCAGTCTTAACCACTCTACTTTTTGCTTGAGAGGGACGATGACGCGCTCGTACCCGCCGTTGGCCAAAAAGTGGGCAAATGCTTTGTCGGCAAGCTCTTCTAGGCGCTTCATGTTTTCGGGGTTGGCATTGTCTAGTTGGGCTTCTTCGTCGTTTTCTAAAATTACTTGGATGCGGACGTAGTCTATTAGAGGATTGGCTTCTGCCAAGAGGTTCATTTCTTGGTCGGCTTCTTGTTCTTTTGAAAGCATGAAGTAGTCAATTAATGGTGAAATCCACTGGAGAATCCCCCAGCTAAGACTATTTTTATTGACTATGGGCTCAAACTTAGTTTTTCCAGTACCTAGAGAAATGACAAGTAATGGGCAGTTTTTTGCTTCGTCATTCATGGCCTCGAGTGTGGCAATTTGGGCTGGATTGTTGTCAGCTACACCTCCGTCCGCCAGGTTATAGTCCTTAAAGACTTTGGTTGGAAAGTAGGTTGGAGCCGCAGAAGTGGCTTCTAACACATCAACGATTGAGGCCTCTTTTGATATATCGTGCGCGACTATTTTTTTATTGAGCAGGATTTCTGAAGGGATCTTGCTATGTTTATTTGTAAAATAGACAGAACTGCCGGTTAGTAAATCAAGGCTTGTGATAACAAGCTTTTTAGCAATCATGGCACTATACTTTAGATCTCCCACAACTTTTTGTATTACAGCGCCGGGACTTGCATATTTGTTGCCAATTGCTCCCCAGGCAGATCGCATTTTAGAAAAAATTGAGCGCGCAAAGATATCAGTTGCTAGCGTGTTGTAGAGGTTGTCCACCGCTTCTGCTGTATACATAGGCTTGGTTGGGTCATCTTTTGATGGAACAGAAAGTGCCGCTGCAATAATGCCACCGGTTGAAACACCGGCCATGGTGTCGGCAACGTTGACAATACGTTCGTTAATGAGCTCTTCAATTTTTTTTAGCATAGCCAAGATAACTTTACCCCGCACTCCCCCACCATCAAAGGCAAAAAGTACTTTGAGGTCAGACGTCACAGCATACTTTTGCCCTTTTTGCAGCGTAACTTTATAGCTTACTTGGGGCATTTTTGGCCGCGCTTGAAGTGCTATAAAACTCTTAAAAGCATTTGAAACAGCATGCACAAGCCGTTGGATGATATTTTTATGGGCAAGCGGCAAAAACGGCGCCTCAAGTGTAACAACATGATCTCGAAGTGTCTGAATGCGCGGATGGTAACTAGCTACTGCTGTCATAGAAATACTCCCTAATAAGTAGAAATCACTCTACGCATTTTCTGAAAATTCTTCAACTCCGATTTTTACAGTTTGCACCACAAGCCGGGCCCTTTTTAACTTATTAAAAGGTTTTTTATTATCACTACCGCCATTCTATGTTTTCTCTATTTGCCGTTTACGTGAAGCTTGAATTATCTATTTTTTTTCATGGATTTTTAATTCGACAAATATTATTATATTTATTTTAACTAGGAGAATAAAATCCATGAACCAGCTTTGTGACCGTTTCAAAGGGCTCCAAATAGCACAACCACAACAGGAAACAGCCTGGGTCAAAAGCCTCAATCTAACATATGGAACAAAAAACTCCTTTTTAAACGGTCATAAGGTAGTGACTATCGAGGGAGATATGATACACTACACCCTTCGTTGCCGAGAAGTTGAAGAGCGGGCCTCTCGTGATTATAAAGATGGTGTACCTAACTACGTTGTAGCAAGCATGAGTTTTGTTGTGTCCGATAGACCTCGAGTTAAGGGGGGGTATCATGGACGACGAGTGATTACAGTCCCTGTGAAGTTCAACGAGCAAACAATTACTCATGTAACCAGTGTATATCCATTTAATGAAAAAACCGCTGAACCAAAAAAATATAGTAGAAGTGCTGAATTTTTGGCTGATTTGAAGGAAGATTCTCCGGCTACTAAACAAGGGCGAATCGAAGAGTACTACAAAAAAGGAACGAACACCTTTAGCGATTGCTACCACCACAGCGAACGAGCTCTATGGGGCGCGCTTAAAAAGCCTACGATGATAGATGCATTAGTAGAAGGCATCGTATCTCAAATGTTACTTCAGGCAAGAAACACCAATCCAAAAGCCGATAGAATAAAAGTATATGCAGCTGTGCTAGATTTTCACTCCACACGCTATATGTGTTCTGAATGTGCGCCTGCAAGCTTTGGCTTTCAGAAAAAGCAAGGAACCTTTATCAAACGACTGGAAGAAGCCCTTGGTAAATACTTTACTTTGTCACCAAAGAATGGGTTAACATTATGTACTCGAGTAAGCGCTGACGATGAGGGCAAGCAGTCGCCTGTAGAAGCTGCAGAACACCGTGATTATTGGCGCTACACAGATATTCACGAAATTAGAACGACAAATAAAAGCCTAGTGCTACAGCGAGATGATAGAAGAACACAACAAGATGTAAAACCTCATGGCGTTTTTGTAAGTAGCGAAGAAATTAACCCTCCCTTGCCTGTCTATCTAACCCCTCGTAAAGATAACCCCCTCGCATCGATTAAACTTACAGAGCCTAATAAACAATTTAATCAACACTCATTGGCTATAGTAAAGCAAGTACAAGAAATTATTAATACTATTGACAAAAGCCAAAACTTTGACGATAAATTAAAGCTTGTACAAGAGGCTTATCGCTTGCAGCCAGGGAACATTAATGTGATAATTAATTACTATAATGTGTTAATTCGTCATAACCAGCAAATTGCAAGCCTTGAATTTTTAAGAAAAGCACAAAGACACTACGTGCAGCACAATGGCCGAGAGAGCAATAATTACAAAATTCTCCGACATGCTCTAGTGAGTATATTTAAAAGCGCTTTTTCTTGTGCATTTAGTAACAATTCAAACGAATTCACTGAACAAGTTGATAAACTACAATGGCTGAATGAGCTAACCGAAGATGATTTTGCGCTCTTCTATTTTTTGCGAGGACTCTATGCTCGCTCTAATAGACGAGAAGATGATGCAAAAAGCGACTTCGAAATAGCCCAAAAAAGACTAACTCAAGAGGACTTTGCAACTCCTCAGGATTTCCAAGAGATAACTGGCCACTTAGTAAGGTTATTGAAAGAGGCCGGGGCTTTTCGATTATGCGATTTTATTCAGTAACTTATCAGCGATGTCCTGTAATCTAACATCCTTAGCTGCTCGACAAGCTAAACGTGAAATTATCCCTTGATGCTTCCTAAGGGCTCTACTCACATCGCTAAGATTTTAGATAATCACTCAAAAATCGCCCCAGCCGCTATTTCCTACCAGCCTCCTAAACCCGCACCTGTAACTGCCTAATGAATTCATGAATAAAACTTCCTTTTAGTTTTTAGGCTTTTTTTAAGCATACGCTCAAAGGCTAGGTAGATGATTGGTGTGACGTAGAGTGTTAACACTTGGGAAAAGAGTAGGCCGCCAACAATTACGAGACCGAGGCCGCGGCGCATTTCGGCGCCATCGCCAAAGCCTATTGCGATGGGAACGGCTCCCATGATAGCCGCTAGGGTTGTCATCATGATGGGTCTGAAGCGGGCTACTGCCCCGTCGATGATGGCATCGTGAGCGTTATTTCCTTGTGCGCGCGATTCTAGTGCGTAGTCAATCATCATGATGCCGTTTTTCTTGACTATGCCAAGGAGCAATAAAAAGCCCACGGCACTGAAGATTGATATGGGTTCATTAAAAAGGGCGAGCGTTAAAATACCGCCGAGGCCGGCAAAAGGTAGTGATGATAAAATTGTTAAGGGATGAATAAAGCTTTCGTACAGTATTCCCAGAACAATGTACATCACTATAGCTGCGGCTAAAAAGAGTACGAGGGTTTCACTCATGGCTGAGGTAATCTTTTTGGCGACACCAGCAAGAGAACCGCTTACATTTGGCGGAAGAAGGCTTGCTGCTTGCTGCTCAAATTTTACGAGAGCTGAACTTGGTGCTATACCTTCTTTTACCGTAAAGTAAATTGTGGCAGATGGTAGCTGCTCCTGGCGGTTAATGGCCGGTTTAGCAAGCGTCTCTTCCCATGTAGCAAAGGCCTTTAGAGGGACAGCCGTATCATCAGAATTTGTGAGGTATAAGTTAGAAAGACACGAAATGGTGTTTGAGTGATCTGGCAACAATTTCATGTAGATTTTTTGGCTCTGTTCTCCTTGCTGCACTGTGCCAATAGAGGTTTGTGAAAAGGCATTACTTAAAAGCTGCTGCACGTGCTGTTTAGTAAAGCCAAATCCGTGGGCAAGCTTTTCATCAACCTGTATAACGAGTTTAGGAAAATCATCCTGCTGGGATACGTCTACATAAGAAAACTCAGGATGAGTTTTTAAGTTTTCTACCACTTTTAGGCTTGCTCGTTCTACGTCGTCTGCATTTAGGCCAAAGATTTCATACTTATACTGGCCAACGGCTCCAAATTCCATGTTAATGTTTATAAGCTCATAGCCATGTGTGAAGCTTAATATGCCAACTTTAGCATCTAGTGCCTGTTGCAGCTCAGCCGCGATTACATTTTGATTGGGACGAGTATCTTTTGGCGTAAGTTGGGTAAAGAAGCACAAAAAGTTATCGTATGAAAAGTTAAAGAAGCTATCTACATACTGATTGGCCTGAAAGAGTGTTTCAAGCTCGCTTTGGTAGCGTTTAAATTCGGCAGGCGATAGCCCAGATGGTAGCGTACAGCCTGTTATCAATATGCCGCGGTCTTCTGGTGGCACTAAAAGCACGGGCAGCTTTGTATAAAGCGGTACAGTTATACCCATGATAAGAACGGCTATTGCCAATACGGTCTTTGGGTAGTGAATGATTTTCTTGAGTGACTTTTCATAAAACGTAGTCATCCAAGAATCGTGCTCTTTACGTTGGGTACTAGATAAAAACCTACTGCAGAGCATTGGTGTAAGTGTTAACGAAATAAAACCGGATACCAAAATAGCGCTGGCAAGAGTTACACTAAACTCACGAAAGAGCTTTCCATTGACGCCAGGCATAAAGAGCAACGGGATAAATACCGCTACAAGTGAAAGTGTCATCGATAGCACAGTAAAGGAAATCTGCTGTGAGCCTAAAAAGCTAGCTTCTCGTACGCTTTTACCTTTTTCTTGAAAGCGCACTATGGCCTCTAGTACCACAATAGCATCATCTACCACAAAGCCAACAGAGAGTGTGAGGGCCAAAAGTGACAAAAGATCTATGCTATAATCAAGCATATACATAACGGCAAACGTGCCTACAAGTGATAAGGGCAAAGCTACACTTGGAATAAGCGCATCAGTAAATCTACCTAAGCTTAAGTAGATAACAAGGCAGACTAAGATAAAGGCAAAAGCTAATGACCACTGCACATCAAGTATAGAGTGTTGAATCCACATGGCTTTATCAAACCATACTTGTAAGTTTATTTGACTTGGCAGCTCCTTCTGGAGCTTGTCAACGAGTTCATGCACTTCTTTAGAAATAGCCACCGTGTTGGCATCACTTGTTTTCATGATGCTAATACCCACTGTGGGCAAAATATCTTCGCGAGTGGCAAAGTGAATTTCACGCTCTTGAGCTGCCTCTTCTGTCACCATAGCCACATCGCCAATACGTACACTCGTATTTAAGATATAGGCATCTTCCAGCTTTTTGGCTTGATTATAGGAGCTTGTAAGCTCTAGCGCTAAATTTTTGCTACCGGTTTGAATACTACCCAGAGGTATTTGTGAAGTGTGGGCTTGCACGGTGTCTATAATCTGATTAAAGCCAATCTTTCTTGCGGCTAGCACATCGGGGTTTACTTTTAGCCAAATAGCTTTTTCTGAGCCAAATGTCTGCGCCTGAGCAATGCCTTCAATCCTGTTTAAACGTGGTATCAATAAAGCATCGGCATAGTGTCTAAGCTCACCAGCTCCAGCAGTTTTAGAAGTAAGCAGCACCAGCATAATGGGCTGCTTGTCACTTTCTTGGCGCATGTAGGTTGGTTTTGATGTGAGATTACTTGGCAGCTTACTTTCGGCAGAGTTGAGAGCGGCAACTACATCTTGTACCGCTTCGTCCATATTTTTACTGAGGTCAAAATGCAAATGAATTTGCGACATGTCTTGCATGCTAGATGAGGTCATCTCTTTTACGCCTTTTACAAGGGCAAGAGCCTTTTCTAGTGGCATTGTTACCTCTGAGAGCACTACATCGGGGCTTGCTCCCGTATAAAATGTACTTACAGTAATTTTGGGACTTTGTACTACCGGCAAGTCACTTACAGGCAGCTTCAGATAGGCCATCCAACCCATAAGCAAAATAGCCAGCATGACAAAGGTTGTCATGACTGGTCGCTTAATAAATGGTGCTGAAATATTCATGTGACAATTTCTACTTTGGAGCCTACATTCACCTTCTGGTGGCCCTCGGTGATAATAAGTTCTTCTTTATCAAGGCCTGATTGGATTATAAACATATGCTCATGCTCGCCACCAAGCTGCACTTGGCGCATAAGTACCGTGTTATCTGGCTGCACAACATATAAAAAGGCACCAAACTGGTTATGCTTTACAGCTTTTTGTGGTACTAGTATTGCATCTGTAACAGTTGCTACAGGTATTTTTACCTTCACACCCATGCCAGGGCGTATTTCTAAATTTTTATTTTCTACTTTAGCGCGCAAAAGTATTTGGCCAGTACTTACATCAAACGTATTGTCAGTAAAGCATAGGCTACCTGCGTATTGCTTTTGAGCATCTGATAAGCGGTGTATGTGCACCACGTTTGTTTCGTGAGAAAATCGGCTAAATTCTTTTTCTGTTACATAAAATTCAACCATGATTGGGTCGATAGACACAATTTGTGCTAAAGGCGCTTCATGAGATACGAGATGACCTGGGTGAATGTCTATACGGCCAAGTCGGCCTGATTTTTGCGCAAGTACTGTACAGTATTCAAGGTCAAGTGAGGCTTCTTTAAGACGCGCTAAATCCAGTTCTACCTGAGCTTGGGCTTGTAAAAGTGCAGTTACAATCTGTTCCCATTCATTTTGAGAAATCAGGTTTTTATCAGCCAAGGTTTTAAAGCGAGCCATCTTTTTGCTGGCTGCTGTTTCTTGCACTTTAGAGCTTGCTACCTGAGCTTTTGCCTGCTGCACTTTTACAAGATAGGGTTTTGAATCTAGCTGAAAGAGGGCTTTACCTTCTTCAACCCATTCCCCTTCTTTTACGTGTACGTGTGAGATGATCCCATTAAGCCGTGGGCGCACATCAACAGAAACTGCCGGATAGAGTGTACCTAATGTTTCTATATACACAGGCACGTTACTTGTTACAGGCTTATCAGCATGTACTGGCGTTGGTTTAAGCTCTTGTACAGGCATCTCTTGGCTTTTACACGATGTAACAAGCACAAGTAATAGTATTATATAGGTTCTCATTATACTCCTGAATTTGTGCCTGTTGCGTAGGCAATACGAGCCAAAGAGGTCAGCCAGTCGGTTTTTACTTCGCTATAGCGTACGCGAGCCTGTGCTAGCATTTGTAGCGCGTTTGAGACCTCCTGAAACATACTTTCTTTACCGGCTTTATATTTTTCTAATGCTGCCTCATAGGCAAGCCTGTTATTTTCTAGACTGATGTCTGCATACTCAAGCATCAAGGCAGCGGCCTCATGCTGCTTTGTAGCACTTATTACTTCGTAGGCAACAGCAAGCTCTAAGGCCGCTAGCTCTTCGATAGATGATTTCGTTTCAGCATAGGCAACACGTGTCTTGTAGATGCTATCAAGGCCAGAAAAAATGGGAATGTCAACATTTGCAGTAACTGAGTAGTTGCCATGCTTGGTATGATCGTGCTGGTAGTGTTGCAGGCCGCCTGTTGCAGTAAGAGAAACTTTTGGTAAATAGGAAGTATAGCTTTTTTCTAAACTTGCTTGTGATTCTTGAAGTTTTGCCGCTTTTGCGAGTAGGTCAGCTCTATGGCTTTTGGCTTTAGCTAAAAGGGTTTTTGTGTCTTCGATATGCGGTGCAGCAAGAGCCGAAAGTGGTGCAAGCTCAAATACTTTATCAGCTGAAAAGCCCACATGTTGGGCAAGCTTGCCTTTACGAATATCAAGCTCTGCCTGCCATTTAGCCAGGTTCATCTTCATTTCTGATAAGGTAGCACGGCTAGTATAGACGTCTGTTATGGGTGTAAGACCAGCATTTTGCAGCTGCTCAGATATATCAAGCATCTTTGTGGCATCATCTCGCGTAATGCGTGCGGCAATAACCACCTCTTGGGCATGTAATACAGCGTAGGCGCTTTCTAATGTGTCTATCATTACCTTCTGAAGGCTAAAATCAGCCTCCCAGTTGGCAGCTTCTAGGGCTTTTTTTCGCATAGTGACATCACAGGAGCGCTCACCAAAGTCAAACAGGAGCATATTGAGGGTAAGGTTTACACCCGTTTCAGTAAATTTGCGGTTTGGGCCGTTTGTAAACTCGTATTCTTGTCCTTTGGAGGCATAGGTATTAAAGTCTAGAGTAGGAAAATAGGCACTTTTTGCCACCCCAACAAGTGCTGCCGCGCGATTAGCCTGCCACCAGGCAGCTTTTGAATCAGGATTATGGCTCAGGGCTATGTCAACAAGCTCAGTAAGCGTTAACG
>JAJFUY010000058.1 GCA_021372185.1 Chlamydiales bacterium
GGGAAAACCAAGCACAAATTAGCGAGAAAATTTCGCCAAGAATTATTTAGAAAATAGCCCATTCTTTTCACCCCAAATCTAACCCCAATGCTCTTTATACTTGTGAAAAACGAATAAACAATCGGTAGTCATCCTCGCTAACCCGCTCAGAAGACAGAGAGCTTGAGCAGTTGAGACAGGCACTCTTTCGCCTAGTGGATGCCCTACGGAAGAACTGGGACCAGCGTCTTATCAACGCGCTGCACCAAGAACTCATCGACATACTACGCACAAGTGCTTTTGGCCACTTTTGCGCCGGCGAGCAGCAGGATGTCACCGAGTTTATCATTCAGCTTAAAGCGCACTTTCCAACAGACAATCCATCGACAATCGAGTTTGCAACCCTCTATGAGAAAATGGAACAGTTTTGGAAGTCGGGATTCATTCAGCAAACCGACAAGCTGGAAATAACCCCTCCAGATGAAAATCCTTTTCGACTTGAAGATGCCCACGCTACCCAAAACCACCTCGAAGGCGTGCGTGAATACTATGAGGGTGATTTTCCAAACAACACAGAAGAAACATGCGATTTTATAAGCTATGAAGCCATAACGCGCTATCCACGACACCTTGAGATACTGTTAAAGCGCTATCTTCTCAACAACTACGTGAACCAAGCCAAAATCAAGTTTGATGAAGGCGGCCAGATGACTGTGCTAGAGCATGAACCAGAACTGCTCGAAAATACCGACGTGATTATAGGCGCTAAACCTAAAGTTCTTTGCGTCTATAAAGTAGTCGCTGCCATAGAACGTCCTGGCGGAAGATTAAGCCGAGGCCACTATATAGCCCACACGCGCGAACCTGACGGCACCATCACCTCCCACAACGACGCCTTTGTAAGCAGCAACAAAGCCGAAACTGTCTGGGAAAATGCCTATTACCTGCTTCTCGAACGCACAAGCCGCATGCCTATACCTGAAAAATAATGATAAGAATCGCCCCTTTTCCCGAACAGCCACATCTACGTGTAGAGCCTGAAGATTTGCTCGATACTGTCTGCGAACGCACATCAACTGTCGCAAAAGGCGCCCTCCTCTTGATTGCCGCTGCGTTTACATTCTGCTCCGGTTATTCCTTTTTCTACACCGCCTATACAGACCCAAGCGCCAACGCCCTTGCTGTGCGCGCCCTCTTCTTTGCCGGCGGCACCGCCACCTGCTGCATCATCAACTCCTACCTTCCTTCCTGCAACCCCAACACCACCAACGCATAAACTCTTAATCTTGATCTTGAGAACCTTTTGCAAACCAACAACTCACATTGCAGAAAACAGGGTTATCTAATTGCGCATCCAAGTTGCAAGATGTTTTTCCTCATGCGGCTACATTATGTCTCTTAGATATTTGTTAGTGAGATACTCTTTATTTTTGGAGGTTGAGACGTACTGTTTAAACTCGGCAGCATCGTCATTTAATAGCGCTTGCCAGATTGCTTCGGCATGCTTTTGACCACTTGCATCCCAAACAGACTGCATATCTGAGGCACGATCCAGTATTTCTTTTCTGTACTGCCTTTTCTTAATTAAGGACAAATAGAGATCAGTCAGTTTTACAAAGTGAGAAGGCATCATCACTACCGGCTTTACTGCATTATAGGCATCTTCATAGCACTCTAGGCCGCGTTCTATAAGTTCATGATAGACCGAAAGTACAGAACGTCGATCAAATTGAGAACGGCTTACACTACAATCCACTATCGCCTCATAAATTGGTTTTAGATAGCTGGCTGATAAACCATCCATAATAAGCGTAAGAATGTTATCAAGTGCACCATTACAAATTGAAAGGTCTCGATTCCCTACAAGTTTAAGTAAAACATCAATCTGATCAACTGTAGGCTTCTGATAAATGTATGTAAGGGCATTTTGCTTTACTGCAACAGATTCACCATTTTGACAGATCTGTTCAAGAAGCTGATGAGCCTTTTGAGGATCTAAACCGGCCTCTACCATATCCTGGATCGCAACACCGCTTCGACATAATGCTAAAAGAGATGCCATATCATTTGCAGAGGCGATGTGTGGCTCAAGGCACTCCTTAGATAAAGGCAGCCTATCGGTAACCTTGGCTGTTTCAAGGCTAATTTCAACGCCTGTTTTGATAATTGCAAAGGAATTTGCTACTGTATTGTCAGTAAGTTCTAGTCTGCATGAAAGACCGTTGTAGGACCATTTTGGCACCTCTACAAGGTTTATATGCTTAGCGATGCTGAGCGCTGCAAGGCGAGCACGTATAACATCCCACCTACCTCTTGCCTGCCCCAAAAATCTAAAATTTAGATAGCTTCTATTTGTTGTCCCGTCTACTACAAGATCAAATGTAGAACTATGATTACGAATAGGCAAGTTAAAAGAGGCAATACAACCACTTGCTGTAATATCTATCCCTAGAAGTTGACACCTCCCAAGAGCTGGCACACAATCAAGCGCTTTTTTGTACACCTCTGGAAGAGGCAGTTTTTTTAAAGTCTCACACGATATGGCTTTGGCAGCAAGTGCCCCCACAACATCCAAAAGATTTTGGTGCACAAGTGTGAAGAGATCTTCATACGTTTTTGGTTCATGCCTTCTTAAATTGGTCCTTGCAAACATGAGCGCTGGAGCCACCTCAAAATCATCTGAAGGCAACAATGAATTGTCATCTCTTGTAAGATTCTCAACAATGGAGCGAAACCCGAGCATATAGATCGAATTTTCTTCTGTTGGATCATCGGTCAATAAGTACTTCATCCACTCTTCAAAAAACTCAAAAAACATTTTTACAACGACTACAAAAAGCGCACTCTTTCTCTGCTCTTGTAGACATGAAGACATTTTTATGGTTTTGATTGTCCTATCAAATAGGTCGATGACCTCAATAAGCGCTTTTTGTGCAATCAGAACTTGAGCCAAGTTACCTTCTGCAAAGAGTGCATTGAGTTGAGTTAGCATTTCTTTTGATTGGTAGGGTTCAATAAGACCTCCTACCTTTTCTAATGTTTGCAAACAGGACTCTTCATCACTAAATGGAGTCAAACAGGCCTTCATCTGTCGGGCAGCTTCGGCATCATTTTGCAGTTTATGCAAAAGCACCATTTCATCTTCGTCAATCCCATCAAGCGCCTTTTGTACTACATTTGATGCTTCGTCATTGAATGTAAGAGTAATCCACGTCTGGATGGAGCGCGTAGACCTTAAAAGATCTAACAGCTCAAAAAAGGGCTTTCGTACAGTTTCAGGTTCATTCAACTCCCCTACAAATTTGATCCAACGACTCTTTGATTCCTCTAAAGGAATCTCATTACCATCCAAAATAAGATCAAGCTGTTCAAGGCACATATCGGGCCTCTTTACCTGACTGCTAATTGCCTGCATATCTAAAAAGAGTGATTCAGTAGTTGCAAGCGAAAGCTTTCCTAAAGAGCCATCTTGGGCACCTGGCTCTAAAAGTAGCTGCTGAAGTACTTTTATATGAAAGAGTGATTCAAGACGATCCGGCACTTCAACCATTGCCTCTTGAAAAGCCTTTTGCAAGGCTTTATCGAGTGCTTTTGTCATATGAAGAGCTTGTATGCAGCGAGGCGTCATCGATAATTGAAGGGCTGCCTTAAAACTCTTTCTCTTCGCCCTAAAGCCTGCAACCAAAGGATGATTTTTAAGTATTTCGACTGCTTGCGATGTAACACTCGAGGCTTTTACATTTGCAATAAGTGCCTTTAGCTCTTCAACAACTTTGGGATTTGTGCGAGAGAGTGGAGGCAGTTTTGTTTCTGATAATGTTATTGAAATCGGGGCTGGATGGCTAAAATAGCCTTGGCTTATACATCTGTTCACATCCACTCTGCTATCCCATAGTGTGACAGAGCCCTCTTGAACATCAACAACGAGCATATATTCCTTTTCTTCATCGTGAAGGGCCGCTTTTAGCTCTTCGATATTAGGAATCTGAATGCAAGGAACCCCCATTCCTGCAAAGTTTACTACAAAATGCGACTCCTGAGGCTCTGGCTGTTGAAAGAGGACAACTTTGTCTTTGCCAAGATAAAAGCCCTTTTCAGCCTCTTCCAAAGTTGGAGCGATAACAAGCTCTTCAGCATTTTTCAGCAGCTGCACACAGGCGGCACCTACAACCTGGCTGTTACCATAAAATGTTTTGAGAACAGGACTTTGTTCAAGCGCTGCCCTTTTTACTGGATCGATATAGGTAGGTGTAGAGCCGGCTCGGTTGATAGGTCGCACCTGCACTGGATAGATGATGTCGTTCTTTATGACAAGCTCCATATCGCATGGCTTGCCCTCATAATGTTCTTCAACACTTTTGCCTAATATATAGAGCTTCTTCAGCATACTTTCAGATAACGTAGAGGTTGTCTGAAGAGCTGTAGGATTTGCGGTTTTTTCTAAACCAGGCCCTAGACGCTCTTTTTTGTCTTTAATATTGGATAGTGTATACACCTCGCTAGGATCTACCCGAGATTCCACAAGAAAATAGGAATCTGTCTGAATGCCTCGATTGCCAACAACCGCTTCACCATGACCAAAAGATGCGCTAAGGGTCATTATTCGAAAGCGTTCGTTGCCTCCATAACTTGGTTCATTTGTAAAGAGCACAACAGCAGCAGGGATGCCTTCGTCATCTTCACCAATAAGCTGCTGCAAACAGATGGCAATAATCGGCTCCTTGACAAATGGATTTGCTTTTGCATTGAGTCGGTTAAGAAGTGACTCAGTGCCGAAGAATGAAGCAACGGCTTTTCCTGTAGCTATCCATACATCTTTATAAACAGGAGGTACATATGCAATGCTTATATTTCCTCCTGCATTGGCATACCAGGTGTCTTCATCGCCGGAGCTTCGCACCATCAAATAGCCTTTTATTGATGCAAGGTAGTTATGAAAATCATCGCCCAAGCCAAGCTCATTAAGTATATTTTGATTATCGGCAAGATTGGTAAAAGTAGAAGTTATCTGATCTTGAATAGACTTAATAAGAGTTTGCACGTCAGAGCGCACAAGAAATGCTTTTGCCTCTTGTTGAGCCTCACGAGTTATATAGAGCTCAGAAAGCTTGCTCCACAAATCAAATACCTCAGGAGCCTGGCTTTTGAGTGTTTTATAAAGAAATTCCCTTGAAAATCCAAACGTTGGAGGAACAGATACCCCATCGAGTTTGATCGTTTTGCATAAAACATCAAGTTCTACAAGCCTGCGATATTTATTGCCAAACTCTTCAGTAGTAGGTTGCTCTACATGCAGATTATTATTTGGAATACTAATATTATCCGCAGAACCAGTTATTACAGGTACTAATCCACTCATTATCCCTCACTAAATGGGCAATTATAGCATAATGAATAGTTTATTACAATGTTTTAAGCAGCCTTGTGTAGGAGCAAAGTTTGCTTTATTACAATCTTGCTTTATTAACATCAATTAATTCTATTATTTGATATTATTTTTAATTATGAACGTGGATTTTGATTTAGATAATCCTTTTAGGGTGGTATTTACTGCAATTGAGCCCGATGCCGTTGATAGCAAGGAGCTCGAGGCATGCATAAGATCGCTTCAGCACCTGCCAGTTTCAGTCACTTTTGATGCCACCGATCAATCATTTATCTTTCGCCATGAACCACGAGAAATCGAAGCGATTATTTTTTCACAAAAGCTTGATGCACTCTTTAGCTGAGGAATAGGAATAGGAATTTTAAGCTATCCTGATGCTTTTCTCCTAGGGGAAATGCATCAGGATAGCTTGAATTTCCCGCTCCGATCGGTTTCTTAAAACTAAAAAGAATACAAAAGTTGTGAATCCAGATCAAAATCGCAAAAACATATTTAGAACAAGCTCTCGAAAGACATGGCTCTTACGCATCCACATTCTATTCTAAGTGGCTTTATTAGGTTAATCTTCCCAATGTGGTGGGTCTACATCTGCAATAGAAGGAGGATCCGGACCTGTATCATAATGCACATGCAATTCAGGATCCGGGTACCTATCAGGGGTGTTGAAAACTAATTGACAGATGTCGTCGCAGTGCTCTTCCTGGGGCGGATCAAATTCCGGATCGCTATAGGCCAGCCAATGCCTTTCAGAATGCGTCTTATATGCTCGGGATGCGTTACAAAGGTAATGATTTTTATTTTTTTACCGCAATTTGCACAAGTTAATGGATCAACTTCGTAAATGCGAGAAATCAACTGAGCCCATCCCTTAGAAGCCTTCGTTATCTTCTCATCGGTTTCCTGCCTGGTTTTGGATGTAGCATCGAGCCGTTTTTGTGCGTTAGCCGCAACCCTTTTTCGAAGTGGCGAAGAGGGTGCAAAGACTCCGTGGTAATGTCTCCTGTGACGGCGCGGGTATGGAATAAAGTGAGAAATACGTTCGATAAATTCTGTGGGCTCTAATTGAATGAAGATTTTGCCTGTGTGACATATTTTGGGGAGGCGGTAGTTGATCCACGGACCATTAAAGCGTATGTTTTCACTTTTAAATGGAGGTCTTGCACAATAGCGCATGAGCCTCTCTAGACCATCTTTATCCCAGGATTCTATTTTAACGCTCGCGTTTAAAGAAAAACCGCTGGTTTCATAAGAAAGCATCTTCAGCATTTCTTGCTTATCGAAGAATTTTCTTCTGTGAAAGTATGCAAGAACCCTTTTTTGGATGGCTTCTTGTGTATCTGTGATATCATCTTGAGTAAGTGTGGATTCGTCCATCAGCAAAGATAATGTGAAAATGGGGATGGTAGTCCGCAACCTTTAGGTCGGGCTGCGGCATCGCGTAAGCGATGGTAGTTTAGAGTATTGCCGAAATGCTGGAGGAAGC
>JAJFUY010000120.1 GCA_021372185.1 Chlamydiales bacterium
TTACAAATTTTACAGAATCTTCATCTACAAAGCTCATAATGGCATCCGGATTTTGCAATAGCTCCGGAAAGTATGTGGCAGAATCTACAATAAATGACACGTGGGGTATGCCAAGAGGCTCTAGAGGCGAATGTTTGGCAACTGTAACACTAAAGCCTGCTGTACAATTCGGGGCATTTTTTACGAGCTCGGCAAGTATTTGGCCAGCCCCAAGCTCTTTATAGGCAAAAAGATCGGATTGGACACCTAAACGTAATAAAGCTTTTTGTAAACCTTCTGAGAAGGCCTGCTGAACCCCATATTGGTGGTTATGCGGGAAGGTAAACAGGTCTATTCTTTTTATTTTCATTCCTTTCTTTTCACATAACACTTGGAAAAAAGCAAGCAACTAGGCTATTATTTTTGCTATTCGGAGCATAGCGCAGCTTGGCTAGCGCGGCTGCTTTGGGAGCAGTAGGTCGGGGGTTCAAATCCCTCTGCTCCGAACCTTAGCGGCAAACCTTAATTGGTTTGCCGCTATTTTTTTTGTGAGGATGCACACATGCTTGTCTCCTACATCTTCTGGGATCCTTCTCGCAACGCTTTTACCATTCCCTTTTTGAACCACCCTATTGTTTGGTATAGTCTTTTTTTTGCTGCAGGCTTTTTTGGCAGCTATCTCATTGCTGCTAGATTATTGTATTCTTATTTAAAATCATTAAGACCTGACGCAAAAAAAGTCGCTGTTTCGTTTCTTGATCATTTAGCCTGGTATGTGTTTGTTGGAATGATACTAGGTGCACGCCTTGGGCACGTCTTTTTTTATGAGTGGCCCTACTACAGCAACCACCTGGTAAACATACTCTACACCTGGGAAGGCGGCCTTTCTAGCCATGGCGGGACATTAGGAGTGCTTATCGGACTTTTAGTCTTCTGGAGTAAGCCCAAGAATAGACTACCCGAACTCTCTCTTAAAAAATTAACAGATATCTTGTGCATATCGGCCGCATTTGTAGCCGGCGCCATCCGGTTAGGTAATTTTTTTAACCAAGAAATATTAGGAAAACAAACCGATCTGCCCTTTGGAGTCTGGTTTGGCCACCCAGCAGATTCTGGCGCCCTCATGCCCTGCCACCCAGTACAGCTGTATGAATCCATCTTCTACTTCATCCTAGCGGGCATTTTATATACACTTTTACCCAAACTAAAAGAGGGCAAAGTAGCAGGCCTCTTCTTCATCCTCGCCTTCACCTTCCGCTTCTTCATCGAATACCTAAAACTGCCCCAGAGCGTCTACGACAATCCCTTCATCAACATGGGACAGCTCTTAAGTCTACCCTTCATCGCCCTCGGCATCTACCTGTACAACAAAAAATCCAAGCCTTTAGCAAAGTAATTCAGTTTTAGAGCCCTTCAGGGCGACTGAAACGAAGCCCACCGTGACCATAGGGAACGGTGGGGATGAGATGTAATAAGAAATGGAGCCCGGCTGAGGGCGATTGAAAAACGGTCCAACCAATAGACATGGTTTACACTTTAGCACACCCACATAGCTTACACTTTATGATATAATATATTTCATTAATTTGAGGTATATATGGCTTGGAGGATGAGCTCAGTGGAAGATCAAAGAAAGGCATTTAT
>JAJFUY010000169.1 GCA_021372185.1 Chlamydiales bacterium
ACGTCGATATTTTGGGCGAAGGTGGCTGCTGTTATGGTGCCATTAGGTACTGTAAAGTCTAAAAGTGCTTCAGGTGTTACCGTAGCTTCTGTTAGGCGATCTTTTTGATTTGGCTTGTTGCCTAAAAACTTTGCAAACACCTCTCTTGCAACAGGTACGAGGTCTGGGTGAGCAACCCAGGTGCCATCAAAGCCGTCTTGGGATTCGCGTGTTTTATCTTCGGTTACTTTTTGGAAGGCGGTTTTGTTGACTTCTGCATCTTTTCGGCTTGGTACAAAGGCTGCCATGCCGCCCATGGCATGAGCGCCACGTTTGTGGCATGTGGCAATCAGCAAGTTTGTGTAGGCACGCATAAAGGGCACTGTCATAGTGATCTGAGAGCGATCTGGCAGTACAAAGCCTTCTTTTTTCTGAAATTTTTTGATGATACTAAAGATATAATCCCAACGGCCAGCATTTAGGCCTACAACATGGTCTTTAAGCTCATACAAAATTTCTTCCATCTCAAAGGCAGCTAGTATTGTTTCTATAAGTACGGTTGCGCGGATTGTGCTGGGAGCAAGCCCCAGCTCTTTTTGCGCGGTAATAAATACATCGTTCCACAGGCGAGCTTCTAAGTGATTTTCTAATTTTGGCAGGTAGTAATAGGGGCCGCTATTTTTAGCTAGCAGGCGTTTAGCATTATGAAAGAGATACATACCAAAATCAAATAAAGAAGCTGATATTGGCATACCGTCTACAAGCATGTGTTTTTCATCTAGATGCCATCCTCGAGGGCGTACTATCAAGACAGCTCGCTTGTCATGTAATTTGTATTCTTTGCCATCTGAATTTGTAAATGAAAGCGTGCCATCAATCGCTTCTACTAAATTGCTTTGGCCTTCCACAATATTATGCCAGGTGGGGCTAGTGGCATCTTCAAAATCGGCCATGAAGGTATCAGCGCCAGAATTGAGTGCATTTATGAGCATCTTTTTATCTGTGGGGCCTGTGATATCTACATGGCGTTTTTGTAAGTCAACCGGGCAATCAGCTACCTTCCAGTTTTTGGTATTAGTAAGGATGGTGGGCATGACGCCTTCATCAAGGGTAAGTTGCCGTTCCTCTCTTTTTTGCAAAAGTTCTAACCGAGTAGGGTTGTGGGCACGGTTCAGCTTTGCTAAAAATTCAAGCGCATCAGGTGTGAGTATTTTTTCGTTGCCTGGTTTTAGAATCTGTATGCCGTTCATAATTGCCTCGTTTTCATTAGTCTTATCAAAAAAACGTGCAAAAGGATAGCAATATTGATACTTGAGAGGAGTTAAAATCTTTACGCTTTAAAGTCTATTAGGACGGCCGATAAATCGACCTCACCAAAAACTTGCTAAAGCAAGTCACTCCATACTTGGTTATAGTACTTGAAAGGAGTAGACCGCGATGCTCGCGGTCTACTGGTTGAGGATTAAGGTTGAGAGACGTAGCCGTAGCCGTCGTTTTCGTAGAAGTGGCTGGTTACGTTGGGGTCACAGACCATCTGTACACAGCGCTCGAGCGTTGTGTCGCGGAAGGTGAGTGGGTCATCAAATACAATGCCACTGTAGCGGTCTTGCATCCATGGTTCGCCATCTGTTACTGGATCCACGCTTGTACCAATGTTACCAATGGTATAGCCGATATCTTGGAAGAAGACGTTAGCATTCATATCCCACTTAATGTGCGGTCTATGAAGGTTGCTAAAATCTTGGTCTAGCCCCTTGAGGATGCCACCTTTTGCGTCGATATTACCATCCATATAGCCAGTTCGGCTTGCTTCCCAGCGATCTATTGCATACATTAGACCGCGTGGATTTTCTTCTGCACCAGCACGATTTTTGGTCCACCAGTTGATGTAGGACTCATATCCACCACCAGTTGAGAAGGGTCTATAGTACACGCCATACTCAATAAATTGGGTAGATCGTCCAAAATCACCGTTATACTCAACCTGGTCTAGGCTCGTTCCTTTAACAAGCAAGCACTTGAGCTGCGTATTGGAAATTGTAGTTGCATTGGAAAGCCAGATAATATTTGAGGTTAGTCCCAAATCAGCCTGACCTGTCACCTCGCCATTCCACACGCCTCCCGGAATGTATTCAGTAAGTCCTGCTGCCACAAACGCATCTGGATTACAGTCCAAAACTGTGTTTTGGTAGTTGTACGTCACAACTCCAGCTTCTTCTTTTGCTACCTGGAAATTGTCTGTAGTGCGAACAGATGTGATTCCATTTGGCTCAAGTGTTACAACGGGTGTTACATCAGTAAGGTTAAAGTAGCGTTTGCCACCAACCACAGCTGCAAAGGCGTTCCAGAATGGCTCAGCGCCTCCAATGGTGTTTCGTACATCAACAATGATGTGCTTAACATCTCTCTCATTGTAGTACTGCATGACGCGAGCTGCAGCTACCAAGGCTGCCGGATCTACCGCCGTAAAGTTGGGATCATACCAAGGTAAAAGAGATGAATCTCCAACAGAAGACCACTCCGATGTATACCAAGTGATGTAGCCAATACCTGGCACTGTATCATTGGGTCCTAGCCCCAATATTTCACGAGTTTTTTCTGGCTGCAGAACGCCAATCAACCAATCTCCATCCACAGCATTGGGGTCTTTGACTCCATCCGGCTCTCCGGGTCCTGTGTTGTCAACATATGGTATGAAGTTATAATCTGGCGCGCCGGCATTGGTTGTAAACCCGAGCCAGAACGGCTCTACCAAGTAATTTACCTGGGGAATTTCCACTGCGCGACCACTCAGATCTCCTATAGGTAAGATCGTCCCTTCTGGATAGATTAAAATATCTCCATCCCGGGGTACAATCCACTCTAGTCTGCCTTCTCCTCGTGTCTGATTTTCGATGCTAGATCGAGTCTGTCCGGCATCGTACATCTCAGAAAACTCTCCCGGATGGCCTGTTCCTGTGGCTCTAATACTTATGCAATAGAGCGTTGGTGCAAACGTTGCTGATATCGGTACGCCTGGAATAGTCGCGTCCTCAATAGATGTATCACTGCCTGGTGCTACATAAATAGCCGTTTCGTCAAAGTCAATCAACTTCAAGTCATCCAAAAGTGACTGCATGGAAAGGGGTAGTTCAAACAGCCCATTATCACACTTGTGTACCCATGGAGTGATCATTGCGTGATCTTCAGTACCCTTCTGCATACTCATTTCATTGATGCAAGCCACATAGTTTTGATAAGTTGATTCGTATGTGATGGGGCCGTGCTGCGTCTCTACCGTTACAGTTTCGTTCTCTACAGCATCAATCAGCGCTTGAGCTTCGATTGCTGTAAGAGGCGTATGTGTCTTATACTGACCCGGTACGAGCATTGCATAGGCACCATCAAAGAACTCGAAGGACATGCTTTGGTCAACAGAGACCAGTGGCACATCAGTTGGATCCCAAAGAGACCCTACATCAAGACCGGTAGGTCCAAAGAAATTAGATGGATAGGTCGGGTCATCAGGACCAAAAAGTAGCGCCTGAGACGTTCCAGAAAGAACGAATAGGTCATCTACACCATAGTCACCTGAAATATAGTTTCCAACTTCGATAAAGAACTCAGTTTCTCCAGCAAGATACTTCTCATAAAGTAATTGATAGATATCGCTGAGGTAGTAGGTGCCCGTTGGCAGTACAGTCTCCAAGATTGGACTTGTAAGATCAGTATCAACAGCTACAGTTGCACCACCTGTGATGGCGTCTATTAGAGCCATGCCATCGGTATTAGTAATGGAAACAGATGGAATGTCTCCCGCACCACCGATGCTAAAAAAGGCCAAAGGCTCATCGATGTCATCGACGATAATGACTCCTGTAGCGCCAGCTGCCGTTGCATTGGCTACAATGGTTCCACTACCTACAGATCCGATCACCACGATAAGTACATTGCCATTTACCTGTGCGGCGTTATTAAGCGGTGTACTTGCATCAAGAGGATCAGCAATCACCAAATTACCAGAAATAGGATTCAACCCAACGTTTGGTCCAAAAAGGCTTGAGTAGACACTATATGGCCCCAAACCAAGCGGTGGATTTGATGTCACAAGGAGATCTAAGTAAAATGGCTCTTCACCAAATCTAGAACGTCCCCCTCCACGAGAATAGATCGTGTTGTTGGTTTCATCTATTGTAATAGGAAGGCGTGCTGTGTAGTAGCTCCACTCATCAAAAATATTATAGCTGAGATCAGACGGGATTGAATCACCGGTGCGTGGATCAATACCCGAATAGGTCTGCATAAACTCAGGTCCAGGTTTCGGTCCTGTGTGATAGCCATCCATCGCAAGACGGAGTGGAAAATCATCAAAACGAGTGCCTGTTCCTTTCATATAGACAGTCTCACCAGGACAGAGGCGAGCATAATTATTTTCGCCTTCATCTTCCAGCTTGGTTACAAAACCTAAGAATGGATAGCGATTCTGGTTTACGACCCAGCGTAAAGATGCCTTTTGCGGATCGGTGAGATCTGAGCCAGGATAGGGCCAGTAGATGAACCGCTGAATGCCATACTTTCGCTCAACGCCAATATCTCTCAAACGACGAAATAGATCGTCATACTGCGCTTTAGTGCTTGTGCCAAATGAGGCTTGCACTTGGGTTTGATCCAATTCTAAAGGATTAATATCGGGCCAAGTAGGATACGAAGAGATCCCAAACTGTGATGAAAGAAAACCAGATTTGTAGTACTCACCGACAAAGTCAAAGAATTTTGTTGGTGGATTAAACTCATGCTCTGGATCTACCAGATCAAAGTTATACTGCCAGTAGCGAGGGTCAGTATTCTTAACTGGCTTGAATACAGTGTAAGTACTATTATTGGCCCCAGGCAAGTTTTCAGGATCTGGGTCTAGACGCAGCTCTCCTGTAGTAGGATCAAAGTTGTAGTTGAATAATTCACACCGATATTTATTAGTTCCTATCTGATTACAAAAGCTTTGTCCAGATCCACCCCAATACTGGTTCACAAAATAGGGACCGCTAGAAGCTAGGGAATAGCGAGACAACGCAAGCAGCGGACTGCCTCCCTCTGTGCAATTTTGCACCTGATCTATATAAACAAGATTTTGGACGAACTGATCGTCGGTGTTATACCAGCCCTGCAGATCAAAGATGCTTGTAGGAAAGCGATTGTTATAGCCAATGCCGTTGAACTCCACCGGAGCCGAGAATTTTTCGGGCGTTCGATGTTCTTTGATTTGAGGAATGTTCTGATATTCAGCCGTTACGTTGAAAGTCGAATAGACTCCAGGATCTGCAGTGAGACAGAGTTGATCTCCTGATTGAATATTGAGCGGGCAATCAAGCACAAGTTCTGTCAAAGCTAACTCATCCAAGTCAACAAAAAAGCTATAGTCTTTGATGATGGTATCGCCACGCTTAAGTACCAACGCTGTCGGCACTTCAATTGGAAAAAGCGGTATTGCTTTTGTTATTCTAAAGTAAACTGAGTCAACACCGCCGTACGCCGCTGGGTCTCTCAGATAATTAATCTTCACTGCTGCATCTTTTGACACACGAACTACGACAGTTCCTGTCTTGTAGGGATTATCTGCATCTGCCCCGGGTCCCGATCCCTGAAAAAAGGTTTTAGTACCTGAGGAGATCGTAAAGAAGTCGTAATTGGCTTCTGTTGAATAGCCAAATTCAATTTCTAAGGCAACATCAGATACAAGAGGATCCAAAATGCTACTGTCAAAGGTAACCTCGATTGTAGAATTGGTATCGGGTCCTAGAGGAGGATACTGTTCATTAAATCCAAGCGATGAAGGGTCAAACTCTTCGCGACATCCGCATGTGATGACAGTGGCGTCAGTCGTCTGAAATGGTTCCTTTTCAAAATACCATGGACCAGAACTTGCTGTTGGAACAGGTGCTGTAGCATGGTCACTTGTGTTGGTAAAGATCAGCCAATCTAGTTGAAACGAAGCATCCTGATCTATAATGGCTGTGACTAAAGGATCTCCGCCAGAGGGCTCATCAGGACAGCTTTCATCAGATCCTGGAGTCAAAATTGGCAACGCTTCTAGAGGATTTCTCAGAGTTTGGGGGGATTCCACCAACGTTTTGTCGATATTGATATCTTGAATGTTGACTGTAGCATCACATGAAAACGTAAAACAGGGGGTATCTATTGAGGCTTTAGCAACAACGATGCCGCGCACAGTTTCACAACCGTTGACGGTGATAGCTCCGGCATCAATAGTGCCAGCATCAATTTCATTTGCTTTTACAGTGTTTGCATTGACGAGATTGGCGTTCACTGTACCGGCATACACTTGATTAGCAGTTACAGTACCGGCGATGACTTTATGAGCCGTCAGCGTGCAGACATCACAATTTTTTTTCTTGTGCTTTTTGCATTTCTTTTCTACCTGTTGATGACTTTTGTGCTTTTCATTTTTGGCAGCTGCAGCCGAGCCGAAAAGCAATCCAAATATAGCTGTAAAGCATATAATTGTTGTTTTACGTAACATGTGAATATCCTTTTTTTCAAGAAGCCGAACAACATTGCCCGGTTGTTTCAGATGACAACCTACATCATTGTATTTTTATCTACAAGGCAAAATTAAAAATCGATTCACCCATCAAAAAAACTTGCAAAAAGGATAGCGATAACGTTATGTAACAGAATATGAATACAGATTTTCTACAGTATAAATGTAAGCTGATAACTCCTTTATCGGCTCTTAGCCCTGCCCAGAGCTCTATTTTACCATCTCTTGTAGAAGAAGCAGATAGTGCACCCACACCAATTATAGTAAAGACAACACCGCCACCATCGATTGATAAAACAGGCGGTCACTACTTTATGGGAGGCATTCCGGCTCTCATGCAGGCTGTCGTTCTTTTGCAAAAAGATCCTACAGCACACGTTACGTATGTGAATGATGGACGCATCAGAAAATCTACCCAGTCTGCGCATCAGGGGCATGTACACCCCACAGAATGGGCATCAGCAGAACTTGGCAACAGGCAGCTTATGCGCGTGATGCTTGGTACACTTGGGCTTATGAAGCTTGCACCGCCCACAGATGTTGTAAACTACTCGTTTGTGCACTTTCCGCTTTCAAAGCTTAGTCTATCTATCATGATCAATAATATAGGCTTTAAGCTTTTACATAGCCTTATGGCAAAAAATGGTGTGTCAGAAGATGACCGCTGGCAGTGTACTGCCGTGCGCGAGTCTCTCAAGGTGCATAAAGCCTTAAGCCAAGAAATTGAAGCCTCGGGCCATGAGCCTACGTTTTATAGCCACTGGCGCCTCATTTGGTCATCAGATAAAGCCGGCATTCAAAAAAAGCAGGCGTTATGGGGCGAGCTGGGTATTCAAACAGAAGTACTGACGCCAGAAGAGCTCAAAGCCTACACACTACTCAGAACAGACACACCGCTATTTGGGCTCAAGGTACTAGGAGACGGAAAATTTTATGCCAACGTCGACGGCAAGATTGTGGCACATCTTTCTCGTAAGTATGCAAGTACCTTCCAATCAAGACAAGCCACAGTAACAGAGCTCTACCTAAATTATGACAACAAGCCCTGTGCAGTACGAGAGGTCTTACAGGATGGAACAAGCCAAATTGTGGCCGTAGATTCTTTTTACGGCTCACCTGGCCACAACCAAGTATATGCTGAACATTCTAAAACCCCCATGTGGCCCGAAGTGCCCGTAACAGGAGTAAGCACACTCTGGCTTGCCAAACTAGACAAAAAGATGCTTTTGGAGCGTTTTGGCAACATGGATCATCAGGCATTAGTGACCTACATCAAAAAACTACCGGGGAGTGCCAACCTCACCAACATGCACACCACCATCTGGAATGCCTGTGTAGAAGGAGACTGTGTCCACATAGTAGTACGCGCAACACAAGGCGCCAACTACAACTCTCTAGAGGCAGACCCAAATGATCTCTACAACATGCAAGAAAATATTAAACGATTTTATATAGGGGAGTGGCAACTCATCACAGCCGGCTCCTGCTCCCGCAAAACCACCACATCAAACGTACCGCAATACACAAGTGGATTCATCCATGGCTTATCAGGTATAGGCTACAGTTTTTCAGCCGCCCCGCAAGAACTACTCAACAGACCAAGTCTGCTAGAAACCTTCCGAAAAAAATTCTCAATATAATTTCTCTTCTTTGTTTTTGTATTCCTCTCTGCGTTCTCTGTTTTTTCTCTGCGGTGAATAATGTATTTTCCGTAGACAGTTTCCAGTAAAACCTTTAGGCATAAGGTTGCTATAATAACGGCATGCGAAAATATTTTTCACCGCAGAGAAAATACAGAGAGCGCAGGGGAATACAAATACAAAATCATTAAGAAAATTTTTATCATTCTTTTTGTGTAAATTTGTTTTTTTTAAAATTAGCCAGAAAATAATTAATCGTTTATACTTGTGGAGATTTTATTATAAGGATATCAATATGAACGAACTTGGTTACTCTTTTGATTCTATCAGCAAAAATAACGTTGTCTTTCCCGATAATCAAAGCGATCGCCTAGCCTATGCCGGCGCTGTACGAGAAAGCGTTACCAATTTGGCTCAGTATTCTCTCATTCAGATAAACCAGTTTCGCTCATCAATTGAAGACCAAGTAGGAAGATACCAGTTACTTGACGGCAAAAATGAACTAAAACGCCCCAGCACTCGCTTTTTTCTTTGGATAAAAGAACACCATAACTGGTCTATACCGCTCCATATATTGTCACTTGGTATTACATTTTTTATTTCTTGTTGGGGACAGCGCAAGTATACTCAGCAATCTCCACTTATTGAACTTGCTAATTCCATAGAAAAAATTGATAAAGCTGTAACAAAGCGCCTTCAAACAATTAATTCTTTAGAAAATTCTATTTTGAATGAGCTTGCCTATAATGGGGGCAAATCATTTGAAGTGGTGCACACTGGCTTGCACGATATCCTCAAAAATCGAGGGTCTTTTGACTACTATTTTCTTATGCACGCAAAGTCTCACACTACGAAGAATGCAAAGAATGACCTTGCAAACCCCGATACCTATATAGATGAGCGCCGCTACACACAGCTTACTGGCATCTATAAGCTACTAGAGTGTAAAAATGAGCTTGCAGAACTTTTTGCCGATAAGGAAATTTATTTACAGGCAAACCACTGGGATGCCTTAGATGACGAAACTAAATCAGAAAACCTTGCACGGATGAAAGAAGCTCCAGCTCGCTTTAAACCTATTTTATTAGAGCGTATAGCTGCCATGAAACAAGGCCTTACTTGGGAAGTCTTTAGCAAAAGTTCTTCAGTTGACCGCCAAAAACTTATTGCACATTCAATATTGCTGTCAGAAGGCTTGCCGCTTGCAAGTGAATTAGAAGACAGCATGAATGCCCTCTCAGATTACGTACAAAAAAATGACCTCAAAAAATGTGACTGGCAAGATGCAGGCGCTGTAAGCTGGCTGCAAACTCTCTGCACTGATCTAGGAATATCAAAAGAATTTCAACTTGCTTGCGAGACGGTAAAGATAGAGCAAGATTGGGCCAATGTATCGTTTGAAGACCGCCTTAAAAACACCAACCAAATTGTGACGCACGCAAACTACTACGAGCCAGAACTAGAACGCCGTCGTAAGGAAGTATTTGGCCTAGTCGAGCAAGGCCTTCATTCTCAGCCTATTGAGGTAATCAACTATGTTGTAGAAAATCTTTCTATATTAAAAGCTGCCTACAGCCAAGGCTGCACCAAGATGCTCAAAACAGCACGAGCTGAGTTTTTAAAACACCTCAAAGATTCTTGGCAAGAAGCAGACGAAGAAGTACGAGAAGAACTTATAAAGAAAGCTAAAATTATTGGCATAGAGCCAAGAGTGCTCAGTACCATTCAAGATAATGGCATAGCGTCAGCTATATGGAAATTCATCACGACCGGCAAAAGGTATGACGAAAGAATTCAAGAAGAGGCCCAAGGGAGTTTAGTATTGGGACAGTATGAACAACGCTCGGAAGGCACGAAGACAGATATTGATCACGTGCCGACAAGCGATGAATTTGAATTTATTAAAATTAATAAAGAGCACTTAGATACCCTTCCTCCATCTGTGCCTGAGTTTAAAGGTAAAGCCGATGTACGACACCTGATGACGCATATCTGGGCAGCAGATAAACTACAGCTTATTCCAAACCCGCTTCGTGAGATCGGTGATAAGGGGCAGGTAGTAGAACATCAAAAGAATAACTTACTCAATTCATTAAACAACTTTCTTTGCAAACTTGAAACTCAGGACTTAAATGACCGCTTAACTAGAGTGTTAAGAATACTCAAGCACTACACAGCGCAAGTAGAAGCAAAGCTAAAAGCCTGCCAAAACAATCAAGAAAAACGAGAAGTCTATATTGAAATTGTAGAGCTTATTGCTAAAGAAATGGGATTTGCCTGCTACCACTGCGAAGACCGCAAGTATAACGCTGCCATGGCCATTTTTAACGAAAAAATTATAGACCTCAGCCAGCAAGGCCAATCTACCGCCAAAAACGTACACTTATGGCTTGCCAAAAAGCGTAATGAACTTGTCACCCAGATGCTACAGGAGATGATACAAGAGTCGATGAACAGAACCTTTGGTATAGTACAGCTTGATGTAGCATCGGCAGTCGGCCGCTGGCGCTATGCACTACGAGGACAACTTGGACTTGGCGACGTTCCAGCACCACAGTATTCTCAATTTGATGGAAATTTAAGCCAATCACAAATTATGAGCCGCTTTTACAACACCTACACGCCCGACTGGATTTTGGAACAGGCACTTGAGGAGTATAATAAAGA
This sequence comes from Chlamydiales bacterium, assembly GCA_021372185.1. GTDB lineage: Bacteria > Chlamydiota > Chlamydiia > Chlamydiales > FEN-1388 > SZAS-7. Next base: position 10,825 of record JAJFUY010000169.1, read on the forward strand.
AAAAGGCGAAAGCATCATGAAGTGGCCAAAAATTAACGAATTTTTTGCCGAACGCATCAATAACATCGATGCTCTAGACGAACAAATCACAGACGAAGACTTCAAGCTACGAGATGGCGCCATGATCCTCTACCTTCAAGAAGCTGGGGTCTTTGAGCCTGTGGTGTAAGCAATTTATATTGACAGCGTCTTATTGCTGAGGGTATGGTATTGTAAGAATAAAGGTATTACATGACTCTCGATGTACGATGGAAACAGCGATTTCATAATTTTGAAAAGGCTTTTCTTTTTTTTGAACAAGCCTGTAAACAAAAAACATACAGCCAGCTAGAAGCCGCTGGCTTAGTGCAATGCTTTGAATTTACGTTTGAGTTAGCGTGGAAGACCTTAAAAGACTACCTTACTGAGCAGGCATTTGTCGTACAGTCACCTCGAGAAACAATCAAGCAAGCCTTTACTAGTGAATACTTAAAGGATGGCCACACGTGGATGGAAATGCTAGAGCAAAGAAATCTACTGACCCACACCTATAACGAGAAACAGGCCATTGCTGCCACAAAACTCATCTGTGAAAACTATTACCCAGCTCTTCAACAAGCCTACCTATTTTTAAAAGGCATTGTTTAACATGTATGGCCTAAAAGACTCTGATTTAGAAGAAATTCTATCAGCTTTCAAAAAACACCCCAATATAACCGAGGCGATTCTATTTGGGTCTCGGGCAAAAGGGACCCAGCGTCCAGGATCAGATGTAGATATTGCATTGAAAGGCAATAATTTAGAGCAAACAGTATTGCAACTAAGCATTGCGCTTAACCAAGAATCCCTTATGCCCTACGATTTTGACCTCATCAACTACAACACAATTGATAACCAAGATCTCATAGACCACATCAATCGCGTCGGCAAATCAATTTACCCCTAACTTTTCATAACCTACTCATAATTAACAGGATGTGGTGATGTGGGTGCGTGATTTTTTTTAACGCAGAGAGAGCTACAAGAGCCGCAAAGACAGAGAGAAGCTCCGCCATGCATTAAATTTTTTTTGTTTTTCTCTGCGCCTCTGCGTCTCTTGTAGCTCTCTCTCTGCGTTAAAAAAATCACACACCTACATTCTGTCAGATCCTGTTATTTTTTTGTTTTAAAACGTTTTCAAACACTACTTAAATGATAATTTAAAAAATAATTATAATTAATTATTAATGTGATAGAATAAGTTTTAAAGGCAAGGAGGGTCTCTTATGGCTAGCAATCCTGTTGTTAAAACTTTGGTGTTAGATCCTGAAACAGAACGAGTTGCAAACGATTTAGCTTTGGCTTTGGCCGAAGAAGAAGCCCAAAAACCCAACCAGGTTTTACCCAAAAAAGCCTTACAAGACAAATTTAGAAAAGAAATTGAGCAGGAATTTGTAAGCTATCGCACCCGCCTAGAAAATGGTTCTGCAAAGATTATCGAATCATTGATTGCTCTTTCTAAAGACAACAAAGAGATGATGTCGCAAGATGTGGTTGATGGCATGCTACGAATAGCCGGGTTATCACAGCTTATTGCCAAAAACGAAGATGCCTTTAGTGACCAAATAGTTGCCGGCACATCACTACAAGAACTTGCCGCAATAAACAATGCCACCGTTGAAAAGCTTTATCAGGGTGCAAAGCGCCTCTTTGACCAAAAGCAGTTTGATGATTCAGCCGATGCCTTTAATTTTTTAACTACGCTCAACCCCAATACCTATGCATTCTGGATGGGGCTTGGAAACTCAGAATTTCACCGTAAAAAATATGAAGAAGCGCTCTGGGCATTTGCCTGGGCCTGCAAGGCAGAACCCTCAGACCCGACATGTCATCTCATTTCAAGTCGTTGCTACAAAGAAATTGGGGAGATTGACAATGCCATTAATGCGTTAGAGATTGTGCTCTATGTCATTGAAGGAAGACCAGAATTTGCCGACTGGAAGCCAATGGTAGAGCAAGAACTTGTACAACTAAAACGTATATAATTTTTATAAGATCCAGGAGGATTTTTTATGTCAGCAATTAACAACGACGGAAAAATTCAAGAACCTGCAAAAGATGTTCATGAGGGCCTTGCAGATGAACTTGATTCTATATTAAATGAGAAAACTACCACACTACCAGGAAGTGTTCAAAGTGAAGCTGAAGCAATGATGAGCCAGTTAGAAAATGTACCGACAACGCACATTGCTCGAGAAGTTATGACCGAAACTCCTGTTGCCCAGACTTTTGAAACAGTTGCTACACCGCAACCACCTGAGGCAAAAAAAGCAACAGTGCACGAGACAGAAGGCATGAAAGTTCAAGGTAAAGAGGTGAACGAGCCTTCTCAGCCACAGTCTCTAACCCGTCCATTTAAGCCTCTACCTAGTCTTCCAACTAGTGAGTCACAAAAACAAGAAATGCCAGCTATGCACACCCCAATTTCTCGATCTGTTCCAACTACTGAGCCCCAAAAACGACAAAGAGCGGCAATGAAGGAGCTCTTTAATCCCGAAGGGAAGGTTGGCGCTGTGGCCAAAAATGTTCTCCCTGCAAAACAGGAAGTGAAGAAAGAAAAAGCTGCTGAAACTAAAGCTGTATCAATGCCAACGCCTCATGTTATTGAGCAAAAAGCTGCTGAACCTAAAGAAAAAATCAGGTTTGGCGCAAAAATTACAAGTTTTATGCAAAAGCATTTTCCTAAGCTTTCAGGCACTAAAGAAAGCACTCGTAGTGCAGAACCTAAAGAAAGTGGCAAAATAAGCAACTTTTTACAAGGCTTAAAAGCCCGCTTTTCAAGTTCATCAAGAGCCGCCAAAGTGGTAAATGCTGACACATCCTCTATTGGCATAACGACTGAAAAAGCAAGTAAACTCGGAAAGATGAAATTAGGCAATCCTATTGCTTTGATAAAAGGGAAATTATTTGCCAATGCTGGAACTGTGAAATACACTGAAATTCCCGTAAATCTATCACCACACGATGATATGCAAACCCACAAAGAGAATGTACGAGACATACTAAAACGCATAAGCGCAAACAACAATAACGAAATGATTCATATTGAAGACTATCCAGAACTTCAAAGTTTTGCCAAATTTGCTACTGACAAAAAATTTGAGATTAAAGCATTACTTAATGGGGAGTCTACAACATCTAACTTCAAAGTTGATATTCAGTTTAGTGATTTGAGAGGCACTAAAATGGCACAGCAACTATCGCAAGCAAAAACAACTGATGAAATAATAGAAATTCTCTCAACCGCCGCAACACAAATAAAAGAAATTTTAGATGCCCCGGAGTATGAAATATGACCAGCCCTATTGATAAATCACCTGGCTTTCAGGGAAAAGTCCCTGAGCCCAAGGCAGATGACATTTCAAACCTTTCAAAGCAGCATGCAAGCGCGCTTCCTGAGGCATTGGGTGAGCGCGATGAAACCATGGAGATACTTCATGAACTGAGGGGAGAGCTGTACGGTGACAGAATCGATAAACTTGTAGGCTTGAATGCCCAAGATATACCCGCTGCTGTAAAAAAGTTAAAACCTCAAGAACGAGCAGAACTTCGTAAATTATTACCCACACTGAGCAAACCAACCGGTGATGACAAATGGCATATCACCACCCAAAGAGAACAAATTGGGTATGCCCTACGCGAATTAGAATATGCAGATAAAAAATCATCAGAAAGAGCGCAAAAATTTGAACAGATTAAAGCACGTGCGACAAATGCTTCACGCACTGTTCGGGCTGGCGTGTCAAATTCTATGCTAGGCCAAAAGATTAAAGAGGGTTTCCGTAACCTACCTGCAGTTATTGGCGGCTTTTTAGCTAAAGCATCAGCGTTTTTTTCCACCAAAACAGAAGAACCCCGTAGAAATTCAGGATATGAAGCACCTTCTGAACCAGATTCGATATCTGAAGAACCTTCTGAAAAGATTTCTAGTGAGGTAGAGGACACAGCAGTAGAAGATACATCATCAGAAGTCTATTCCGGCGTATCTCAAACCGAAAACGATGATCCAGAAACATCATCAGACACAACAGAAATTGAACTCCCAAGCACTCGTGCTAGAATCCCTCCCACAATCATGGATAACAGCGTACAAGACCTTAGAAACCTAGATCGTGATACCCTTATTTCGTATGCGAGCCATCAAAAACCAGAAAAAGCCAACTTCATACAATTTTTGGTAGAATCAAAAGGTGAAAGCCTAGACACCATCAAAAAACTAAGCACCATGTGGCTAGATGAAGAGCAAAGCGCCCTCATCAACAACGCCACAGACGACACCCAAATGCTCCAAGCCCTCCAAAAAATCTGGAGCTCGCTTCCATAAACCACGTTTTCAATCGTTTTAGAGCCCGGTTGAGGGCGACTGAGAATAGCCCACCGTGACCATAGGGAACGGTGGGAACAGGCAGACGAACCATCAGAGCCCGGTTGAGCGATTGAATAGTGTGATTCAATCGCCCTCAACCGGGCTCCATTTGTTTTATACCCTTCCCCACCGTTCCCTTTCGGTCACGGTGGGCTATTCTCAGTCGCCCGAAATCGGGCTCTAAAACCACAGTTACTTACTATATGCAAATTTGCCGTTGATGATGGTGTGGAGGACGGGCATGTGGAGAAGTGATTGGGGAGAGCATGTGAGGATATTTTGGGGGAGGACTACTAGGTCGGCAAGCTTTCCTTTCGTGATGGTGCCAAGTTCGTGTTCACGAAATGAGGAGTAGGCAGCGTCGCGTGTGTACATGC
>JAJFUY010000167.1 GCA_021372185.1 Chlamydiales bacterium
CGCCTCGACCCCTACGGCCTCCTCGAAGAGGATAGGAGCAGGGATTATTCTTTCTTTGACTTCCTCGGCGATATATTATCTAGTGGCTGTGAAAGTGCAGTCAATGGTTTAAATCGACTAGCAGAGATAGCTGTACACAACATGCCTCACTTTGGCGAAATAAACAACACAGTTGTGGACAGCCTAAGAGAAATGCGCGGAGCTCCACCAATCGACCGCAGGGGTGCTTGTTTCGTCAAAGTATCTGATGGAAAAGTTACATCAACAAACTGTATAGCAGGAGTATATAAAAATGGCATGTGTTGCTCTTACGAAGAAGCGGTAGCTAATGCTAAAGCATTTGAAGAAGAATTTGAGGGGGACCACCCAGATATATACTTAGGATACAGTCCAAGTAGTGGCTTTGTCATGGATCTTATACGAGCTGCATATAACATATTTGGAGGACAAACATCCAATATTAGCCCCATAACAGAAGGTATGAGCACTTTAACGAATGATGCATTAGCTAGAGGCGGTGGGGCTTATGTGCTAAGTGTTCCACATAGCCTTGGTGGGCTCACAGCTCATCATGCACATAATCGTTTAACTGCACAACAAAGAGGGGCTATAGTAGTTGAAAGTGTCGCAAGCACCAAAATGTTCCATGTTAGCCAAGGATATAAAGATGCTCAAAACCATGTGGGCTGGACAGATTTAGTGCCACTTGTTTCAGACACATTAGGTTTCGCCTATCGTTGCGCGATGCAACAAGGCCAAGTAAATATGACTGGTAAAGTTTTTCAAGTGCCCTTATCACAACATGGTTTTGCTAGCGTTGAATATAGACAAGTTTTAAACAAAATTGCATCAAGACATAAATAAAAGTTAAACAATGAATTTTATAAAATTAATTAGTTCCGGAATAGTTTTTCTTTTGTCATCCTGCACAAACTCTTGTGAACATACAAATATGACTCCTGAAAGAAAAGAAGAAAGTAAGATTGAAGATGAAACTTTAAAAATTATTGATCAGAAAGTATGTTCTAAAGGATTTCGAGTAACCGGGTTTGGCGGGGGTACCGATCCAATCTATCGTAAAGTTAATAGATCATACAGCACAAAAAAATATCATCTAACCTCTATAAAAGAAGCAAGAGAATTATTGTGTGAGATATATGACATTTTTGCATGCGAATTCAACAATGAAAAAAGATTACAGTCGTCAACTGATAATCAACCTTTTAGCGAACATAATCTCGATTTATCAATCACATTCTTCAATGACGAATCATTCCCCTATATAAGATCTGTTTATCTATTTCATGGCAAAGTAATCTATAGAGAAGCGATTAATGAAAACAAAGACACAACTATTCACCAAGAACCTTTCACTAAAGCATATAGCGAATATCTTAAGAACAAGATGAAGTAATCACAGTTTTAGTAAAATTTAGAAATGTCGAACTTGTGGGCCGTAGGTCCGCACTCATTATTAGCCCATGGTGTAGCGCCGAAGGTGCAAACCGTGGGAACCATGTTTCATTACTATATGGAGCCACTTTAGTGGCGATTCTTTATGTTTTCAAGTGTATTACTCCGGCCGATAAATCGACCTCACCAAATACTCAGCTTATGCGAGTCACTCCAAACAAAACAATTTTTTCCAGCGTGAGCTGGGGGACTGCTTTTAGCCCCACGTGTAATGTAGGGCCGGAAGGCCTGAAATGGAACGTGGGGTTTAGGAATGCCCTCACAGATGAGCTACGGTAGTAGCGAAACTGCAAGAAAAAAGGTTAAATATAGCGTACATAAAATTGGAGGAACTGCTAACATCCTGAGCTATGAAAAAGCTGCTTATCGTTCTTGCGCTTACTTTTAGCGCCTCACTCTATTGTGCGGACAAAACTGTACTTGTAGCCATACTTGCACGCAATAAGGCACATGTGCTGCCGCGCTACTTACGCTGCCTCGAAAATCAAAGCTATCCAAAAGAGCTTTTGAGCATTTATATCAAAACCGACAACAACATCGACAACACAAAAGAGCTGCTTGACGCCTGGGTATTAGCAAACAAATCAGCCTACAAGCAGATTATCGTAGATGATAGCGGCAATAAAGAAAACCACTCCACAGACCCGCACGTGTGGGAAATTGAACGACTGCATAAACTTGCCCGCATACGAAACGCAAGCCTGCAGCAGGCCACAAAGCTGGCATGTGATTACTATTTTGTGGCAGACTGCGACAACTTCCTTGCCCCCTGCACGCTCGAAGATCTAGTTAGCAAGGACAAACCAATAATCGCTCCCCTCTTGCGCTCTATTCCAGAGCCTCGAGATGTCTATTCCAACTTCTTTTACCTCTGCAACAAAGATGGCTACTATCATGACCATCCTGCCCATATGCCAATACTGAATAGACAGCAGGTTGGCACCTTTAAAGTAGATCTGGTCCACTGCTGCTATCTCGTAAACTCCAACTATATCAGCAAGCTCAACTACATTGATGGCACAGATGATTACGAATTTATTATCTTTGCCAGATCGGCCCGAAAAAATGGTGTAGACCAGTATATAACAAACGAAAAAGAATATGGCGTTCAGGTGCACTTTTATGACGAGGTCTCTCTAGAAGAAGAAAGACATCGTCTTGAAGCTATTCTTACAATACCCTAGCTTTATACCCTTTTGAGAATATTCATTTTTGTGAGCATGTAGGCCAGAGCCGACGGTTGGATTTGGAAGGTTGGGGAGTTCATGTCTACTATTACTTCTTCGGCTAGGTAGTTTGATACGCGTTCGTTTTCTATGCCTTGTTCCATGGTCATGCCAGGTTCTGGGTAGATGTCTTTTGATTGTAAGTAGGCTTTTTGTTTATCCGCTGGAATTGTTTTTAGTTCTCTGCGTATAGCGTCAAAATGGGCTTTCTTGTAGTCTTTGGGTAGGTTTGTTTTGAACCAATCTAGTGTTTTGTCTTTATATTCGTTTGTTTGTTCTAGTGTCATCTTTATGCTGTCAAAGATGATATAGGCTGAGGTGTATTTTTGAAAAAATTCCTTTTCCTTTTGCTGTTTCGAAACTCCAACACCAATGTAGAGTTCATGAAACTCTGAAAGCATGTTGTAGCCAGGTATACCTAGCTTTTCACCTAGATGATACACTAACAAATTATAATCGTGGACACTATGCTCATTTTCTTCATTATTATCATCGCGAGCTGGTATCAGGCTTTGTAAGAGCATATCGCGGAAGTCTGCAAGGATTTGAGCAATATCTTCTTCAAAAGTTTGATCTCTTCCTTTTGAAGCCGCTACAAACTGACTACATGAAACTGAATATAACCGTCCGCCGCAGACGTACGCTGCCTTAATGTATTCCGTCATAGCGGTCTGGATACGTTCTTGCTTTTTCTTTTGCTGCTCTTCTGTATCTGTCTTCATTTCATTAATGAGCTTTAAGGTATTTGTTATAGCTCGTTCAATCATGGAGTAAAAAAGTTCTATTTCTGCAGATTTTTTGGGAGGTGTTCCTTGAAAATGTTTTCTTTTTTCTATCCTTTCTACGCAGATTTCTAATTGAGCCTTAATGTCTTCAATTTTTGCTGACACTCCACCTTCAGCCTCACTTAATAACTCAGGATTGATGTAGAAAGGCCCATCAGGTTTTGTAAAGTTAAGTTGATTTGCCATAGCAAGTAAATGACGAACAGTAAAACCCTTGGCAATTGTATCAGGAACCTTCACCACATCAACTTTTTTAAGGTGAACCGGGTTCATTTGATAAAAGAAGTCTTCAATTCTTGTAGCAGGATATTTCTTCTGCAAATTCTTTAACTCTTGAGCAAATTGCTCACTAGTCATAGTAGCTACGAGTTTATTAACTTTTTTTAGATCATTCAGCAAAAATGCCTGTTCAAGAGCTGGTTTTGTTGTGATATACTCTAAATCTGCAACTGCAACATAGGCAGTTCTGCCTTTTTTGGTAGTGGCGCGAACATCAAGTCTTTCAGATAGCCAATCTGCCATCTCAAATTGCCCTTTTTCTAAGGCAAGATGTAAAAGAGTTTTGTCATCTTTATCAGTAACTTTTAGAGTAGTTCCAATAGAATGTATGGTTTCTACTAATGGGATTAGTCCGTAAGAAACTGCACAGCAAAGAGCATTTGCGTCATAGAAATGCCCATGAATAGCAGGGCCGGTTGGGCAATCGCTTAATATAAGGTTTTGCGCACATTGCACATGCTTGTTTTGTATACAGTATTGAAGAAACGAACTTAGTCGCTCCTCTACTTCATCATTATCTTCAAAATCAGCTAAATTAATACCTCTGTCAAATAACACTCTTGCCAAATTATAGTTTTTATCTACCATAAATTGTTCAAAAAGATCATTACGTTCATCATACGTAAGATCTGAGTCAGCGCCCTGCTCTAAAAGCACGCACGCTTCATCTAATAACTTGTACTCTAGAGCATAATCTAAAGCTGTTGTGTTTGAAAATTCAGCAGCTGTATGCAGAAGAGCCACGCACGTAGTGTTAATTTCTGAAGAAAGCTCTTTATCATTTTTGGTGACAAGTCGTTCTAAGCTTCTTAGGTTGACTATTAAATTTGTAATACAGTCATGACTACTAAGATATTCCAGTTTGCTATTAACAAGCATGAGACATTTTTTTGCGCTATCACTGAAAAGCTTCGGATCAGTGCTTTTGTCATTTTTGCACAAATCATAAAGAATTCTGGTAATTGTATTTGGCTTTGGTTTTTCTAAACGAAGCTTGCCAGAGTCTGTCGTAAAGATAATATACTTATGGAGCTTTGAATTGGGATTTGCAAGAAAATGTGGGAGGTGAACAAGTAACGCATTTTGTGCAGAAGAAGGATCTGCACCCTTAACAAGAAGTTTTTCAGCAAGTTCTCGTTCATTATAAGTAAGTAACTTACAAAAGAGTTTATTTTTATCTTTATTATCGAGATATGCAAGCTTTTGATCATTATGTGCTAAATTTATGAATAACTGCTTTTGCGCTTCGGCACACTGTTTAATACAAGGGCTTAAATCAGCTTTTTTATCTTTTACAACATGGCTTGCGAAAACTAAGAGTTTATTGATTTCTTTCGTTTTATTAGCAGGAGCTGTTTTTGATTCTTCAACAAGTTTTGTGATGTTGCTTTGTAGATTAAATTCGTACCCTTTGAAAGAGCGTACAAAACACAAGATTCTGTTTGCAACGTTGTTAAAAAGACCTAATTTGGTGAATTTTTTTTGTACTTGGCAACCATGCAGCTTATGATAAGTAAGAAAATATTCGTTAGTATGGTACTTTGATTTATTATTTAAGATTATTGAAGCTTCACTACTATGCATAAAAATCTCCAAGTTAATATCTGATTTTACTCGAAATCAAGGTTTTAGTCAATTATAAATTATTACTATCATAAAATTGAAAGGATGCACTATATTTGTGTTCATTATGAAAAAATCTTTTACTATTACACCTATTCGGCCAATTGATGAACTTTTGATTCAATCACGAAATGAACTGCCGCCAACAGAAGATGGCACATTTCTTGATAGTCACTTAGTTGATGTGTTTGATTTAGAGCCTACGTTTCATCTTGATGTGCGCTATGCTTGTCACAATAACTTTGTTGGCACTCCCTTGTATGCAGAACCTAAGGTGATGCTGCAAAAGCCAGCGGCGGACGCCCTTATCCGTGTGCACAGAAGCTTGGCAAAGCGAGGCTATGGCCTTATACTCTACGACGGCTATCGCCCCTGGTATGTCACATGGGTGTTTTGGCAGGCAACACCGGATGCCCAAAAGATTTTTGTGGCTGACCCAAATGAAGGCTCAAAACATAATCGCGGCTGTGCCATTGATGTTGGGATGTATGAGCTCCAAACCAACAAGGCAGTCGAATTCCCAAGCGGCTTTGATGAAATGACTCATAGAGCCTATTCAGACTACTCAGGCGGCACGCTAGAACAAACCATGCACCGCAAAATCCTGCGCGATGCCATGCAAGAAGAAGGCTTTACAGTCCACCCCAAAGAATGGTGGCACTTTGACTACAAAGACTGGCCGCACTACCCCATCACCAACACCACAATTTAAA
>JAJFUY010000190.1 GCA_021372185.1 Chlamydiales bacterium
AGGGGAATTCCGTAACCGTCATTACAACTTTTCCTAATTATCCGAAGGGACAAATATACACCTCGTACAAGTCAAAAACTCCACTATATGTTGAACATATCGAGGGAGTAAGGGTAATTCGCGTCGCATCATTTCATGATAGAAGCTTAAATCTATTTAAGAGAATAGTTTCTCTGCTTTCATATTCTTGCAATGCCTTTTGGGTATCATTAGTTCTTGCTGAAAAATTCGACATAGTCTGGTCTTATCAAGTTGGATATCCCGCATTGGCATATTCTGCACTAATCGGCCTTCCCCATGTTCATGAGATACAGGATCTTTGGCCAGCTTGGGGAGAGAATAAGCTGAAAGGCTTTAATAAAAGAATTTCTAGCCTTCTCTTAGGGATTCAAAGAGTCGTTTATTATGAATCAGAGCAACTCGTAACAATCTCAAATGGGTTCAAGAACGCAATTGTTAGTGGTTATGGAGTACCGTCAGAGAAACTCACTGTATTACCTAATTGGGCAGACACCAATTTTTTTGATTATCACCAGCATATAAGTGTGAGAAGAAATGATTTTGGTCTTCCTGAAGGCTTTATTTTAACGTATGGAGGGAATGTAGGGACAGCCCAAGGACTGAAATCCTTGGTCGATGCTGCAAAACTGATCGGAGATAAAAGGAATATTTCAATTGTAATAGCAGGGGATGGAGTAGAACGAGATAGTTTGATCTCTTATGCAAGACAAGAAAAAGTTGGAAATGTTATTTTCATGCCATCTCTGCCTCCCGACAAAATGGGAGCATTGTTAGCAATTTCTGACTGTTTATATATTAGCCTTGAAGATGAAGCAAAATATGAAATAACTATCCCATCTAAGATCTATTCATACTTAGCAGCAGGGAGGCCTATCTTGGCATCGACCAAAGGCGATGTTGCGAGTCTGATAATAGAGAATGACATTGGATTTGTGGTGCAGACCAAGAATCCTAGAGAAATTGCCTCAGCTATAATTAACATCTCAGTGTTAGATAAATCGAAATTGGAAGAATTGGGTTCAAGGGCATATTTGCTATCGAAGACAAAATATGATGGCAAAATTGTTGGAAAGCAATATGCAAGCATTTTTGAGAATCTATTAAGGCAGAATATTCAGCAAAATTGATTCTTAGTCTTTGCATTTGGCCTTTAGCAAGTAAAGGGACGCCTTCTTTTGTCACATCCAATTCATCGCAAAGCTTAGCTTTTTAAGCTCAATTACGATGAGCGCGAGTATAATGCGGTACTGGAGACAATCGAGTCCGGCTGGATTACGATGGGGCAGCGCACAGTGGGTTGTGAACATTCTCATTATATTAGGCAGTCGCTCAAAGGCGCAGATTCTGTCCATACTTTGGAGAAAACTTATTCAGAGCGAGGTACGCTAGAATCTATTTGTCTCGACAATGGACCCGAAGTTGTGTCGAAGGAACTTGATCTCTGAGCATATAGTAGTGGGGTCAAACTAGGCTTTTCATGTCCCGGGATTACAACGAGCCTCAACTGCATAGCTCTCTTGCGCATAAAACGCCTTAGTAATTCACATCCCTGGCATGTGCCTCCAAGAGCCTGTCAGGCTGATTTTTTAGCGTGAAAAATGTTCATAAACTGGTTGACTATCAGTTCTCGTTTTAAAAAGCTGGCTATATGGCCTAGACATGTATGGTAACTTTAAACTGACGCCTTGGGCGCAGAAAAAATCGAATAAAAGAGGTGAAGCTATGATGGAAATATACAAGGCTATGATAGAATATTTTGATAATAAAGTAGATTATATAAGGTTATTTGATAAAAATGATGTTCGAGTTGAAGGGTGGTT
>JAJFUY010000197.1 GCA_021372185.1 Chlamydiales bacterium
GAAGGTTGATCGCCAAAGTGTGTGCAAGTCTGTCAGTAAGCTTTTTATCTCATGTATTGGCTCTAGTGGTGTTGAAAAGCGCTATGCCAATAACACCCTACCGCAGACATCGCGCGAGACTATTGTGTGGAAGATTAAGCAAGTAATGCAAGGTGCGCCGCTTCCCCCAGCAACTGATACTGACGAAGATTTTGATTTTGAATCTATTTTCATAAACCGAGACACTCCCCTTACGGTGTTTAAAAATGAGCCCGACATTGCCAACCCCACCCAACGTCTAATTGCCAAAAATAAAGAGGTGTTTGAATCTATTCTTGGAATAAACACTGACTATCTATTAAGCAAAAAAACAGATAAAGACCTTGAACAAGTAGTAGAAAATGTGATCCAGCCACATATACAAAAGTGTATTGCTTCAAAAGCTGATCTTCTAAAGGTTGGTAATACTTGGATTTCTTATGGTAAATACGCCAAAAGCGACACTCTTGCTCATGCAGCAGTTACAAGAATTTGGCAAGGGTTAGAACAGGTGGCTACAAAAGCGCCAGATGAAGAGAGTATTGCCATTCTTACCGCGGCAAAGTGTGTGTTACTGAATGCCGGTATTGGCCTTGATGGTGGTGTAAATCTGCAGCAGGCAGCGCGTGCTTGGGCTGTTATACAGCTAAGAGAGCTCGTGCCAAACCCTGAAGGGCTGGGTTTTTATACAGATGCAAGCCAAAACTTTTTTACCGCAGCTTTTTTAGAGTCTGTGACAACAGATGAGATAAAAGAGTTATATGCAAGAGCACAAGTAGATAATCAAGAATTGGCACAAGAAATTGCAAATCTGCCTCCTGATAGTGCCAAAGCTACAGTTGTTGAGCAAGCCACGACTGTCACTCCACTTGTTACCGATATAATACATACCGATAAACAAAGAAGCATGCTGATACGCCAAACTGAGATGGCTATCAAAAAGGTGTGTAGTGATGTATTAGGGATTGATATTGAAACAGCGCTTGCAAATCTAACAAGCGTAGATGAAAAAATGGAATACCTTACCAATCTATTTAGCAACACGAACCAGTTTGAAGCCGGAAGCCCTGGCGATCAGTTTTTGCTACAGCTTGGTGATATTAGCAATATAGCCCGAAAGAAGCATGAGCGCTATGATATAACAAATACTGGCAGCCTTGCCCAAGGTGTATTTAGTGCCATTGGCTGGAACATCAGAAACCTAAAAGAGGAACTTAAAAACCCCACCCACGATGGCCAGATATATCAGCAAGAGCGCCTGCAGCGTATACAGGTGTTTATAGCAGTCCTTGCTGAGGCAAAGGCTCTTATGTACGCCGCGGGCCACAAAAACTGTACCGCATCAGAGCAGGTGCAGCATAAGCGTGCTGTCATACTACTTGAGCTTCGCAGTCTCTATCGAAAAGCCAATGAGGTTGCAGCGCCTGGATTGGTAATAACAGTCGATCCTAAAGTAATGCAGGACTTGGGTAAAGATCTTGCTGGTCCATCAGGCTTTGTAGACCCTCATAAGTTTATTTTCTCTGAAAAAAGACTAGCTACTATTACTGATGCAGAACTTGATGCGTTATATAAAAAGTTTTCTCAAGCAATGCTCCCTTTAGAGGCAGGTTGGAATAAGGACCTTACTTATGAGTCTAAAACTATAAAAGCTTTACCTGTACTCAAAGATGAGCTTACAAAAAGTTTTAAAAGCCTACATGAATTTGAAAAAAAATTGCCTCTAAAAATGAAACACAAGCTCGAAGGCATACTCGAAGGTAGCGACAACAGATATAAAAAAGAGGCCAGTTTAGCCCACGGGGTGTATAAGAAAATGAACGCCGCACTTCATGCAGGCCATGACGTTATCGCTGAGGCAGAATGGCTTATCGCAGCGCATGACGAAGAAGACTCTCGTTATGTACAAGCCCAAGTGGCCTCAAAGCTACTAGAGCTAAGAGAGCTTGTCTTGGTGGCCCAAGAGGCAATCGCTGCCCAAAAAAGGCACTTTAAAAAACAAGTGAATCTCAAAATGAACGAAGAAATGGCTCAAGTTGTACAGCGACTGGGGGGCAAATCCGGATTTGCTGACAGCAAAGAGCTTCTCTTTTCTCAAGAGCGACTCCAAACCATAAAGCCAGAAGAGCTACAGTATCTCTTCAAAAAGCTTATAGAAGTGGTGCAGCCTATCATTACCAGCGGCCGCTGGCCCACATTCGGCCCCCTCAGACGCGAATTCGAACTTCGTTTGTAGTGGTGGTGCGCGTTATCCCCAACGAACACCTATCTGGTATTTAAACCTGCCGGTGCCCTTGCCCGATTTTGTATTGGTATTAGTGTGCCGTGGGTACACTTTTATTATTAGAACGCTATGAAAAAAAACATCGCCGCCACGGATGTGGCGGCTCTCGAGTTTGGACATTTGCCGAAGGCTTTGGAGTGCGGTAATTTTTTACCGCTCTTAATTTTTGAGCACACACCGATTTAACAATAACTTCCACAACTTACACGAACGTTCAATACTTTGGCTAACACACTTGTGTCATAGTGTGGGGCTATTGTATGTATTGGAGGCTATCGTAGATAGAGTGTATGGTCAAAAATTAAAAGCGGTAAAAAATTACCGCACTCCAGAAGC
>JAJFUY010000202.1 GCA_021372185.1 Chlamydiales bacterium
AAAATCCACATACGCCTGAATAAGCTTTGCAAAGACAAATACATCTGGTTTTTCTGTAAGGGCCTGGTTAATGCTGCAAAGCACACCATAGGCTCTATGTAAAAAGTCATCGCGACGATATGTTTGATGCCAGCTTGTATATTCTTCCATCACGGCTGCAAAATCCGGCACGCTTTTTAGCGTTTCGGCGTATAATGGCGTAGTATGTAGGATATGAAATAGCAGCTCTAATTCACTATCAACCGGGCCATCTGCAGATACTAAGGGAGCATCTTTAGCCAAAAGAAGAGCCGCTGTGGCTCGTTTAATTAATACAGCCTGCACTCGCTTAGGCAAGAGTGTTTTGCTTTCTTTTTTATAATACAATCCATCAAGAGATTCTCCCTGCATCACCACATCAAATACCAGTTTTTCTTCTTCTCGTAAAGCGCAGCTTTCAGTAGCTGTCCTTACAAAAAGACTCTCAACTATTTGTTGGGTGCGAGTAACATAGCTATCTATTTCTTTATCATTACACAATTCAACCATAGCAATTTGCTTTACGGCTCTTATCTGTAATCCCACACTAAAGACAGCAGCAGTATCTTCAAAAGAGGCAACATCTGCAATTGGTGATACCGCGCGCGTTAAATAGCGCTGCATGAGCACATAGATACGTGTGACATTAAGTGCCTGTTTTTTTAAAAAATCTCGACAGAGTAAAAGTATGTCCATGGCTCGTACTAAAGACAAATTAAGGCCATGCACATAATTTCTTAGTGTTTCATGGCGCTCATCTTGAGGCAGTTTCCAAACTTGATTACCTTTCTCTTCAAGTTTCTGTTGGATAGTCAAAATATACTGATGATACTCATTGAGCTCTCTTCTTACTGTGATAGCCTGAATATCTGTTAACTCATGCTCTGAGAGAAGGGTAAGCCTTTCTTTAATGTCGCTAAGCAAGCCGACAATACGTTTTCCTATATCCTCTTGCATGAGGTTTCCATGCGCCTTTGTCTGTTGACATGAGCCTCTTACAGATGAATAGGCTATTGATAAAAGCGAATACTCTTTCCATACTTCAAATTCTTGTTCAGAGCCTTTTATCCCGTCTATTGCGGCACGAGTTTCATCTGAAATGGCTTCCGGATTGCCTAAATCTCTTTCAAAGCATGACTTTAGTGGCAGTTCCTCAATCCGCTTTTTATTGGTGATCAAAAATTGATTAATAGTTTCCTTATGCCCTTCCGTCATTTCCACTCTATCATCTATCTTTTCTTTTAAAGCCGATGCTGCTACTTGAACCATGTTGAAAAGTTCTATTGCCTCCTCTTTGAGCTGATGCTCTAAAACAGTGGTCTCACACGCTTTAACTATTACTTGAAGCTGCTTTAATTGTTCTTCAACATCAGGAATTTCAAGTAAATTTTTTAGCGCCGTAGCGTGCTGCTGGCATATGACAAACATCCTAATAAAACTCGCATTGCGCATAGAAGTAAGTACATGAATATCTTTTTCCCAACGTATTGCTTTCAGCTCAAAGTCATTTACCAGGGCCATTTTGCCGGCTAACTCATTTCGGGGTGCATGCTTGCATACACCTTCATACAACCCTGGTAGCGCATTAAACACATTTTGGATATTGAGCAATAGCACATCAGCCGCCTCAGGACCTGAAGCAAAATAAGAAAACATGCGCCAAAAAAAGGCATTTCTAGCAATAGGTACATGTGTCTCTATAGATTGAAACGCCTCTCGTATTTCAACAATTTTCGCATCCACTTCGCTCATATTTGCAAAATCTCTAGCAACTACTGGGGCTTGAGCTTGCTGTCTTACTGCTACTACTTGCATTTTTTACCTAATTGTATTAATCGTTGATAATATAAGGGTTGCCAGCCAGCAATTGTTCATACCCTGCAAACCACTTTTCAAAGAAATCAGGCCATTTTTCTCTGCACATTTGGGCCGTTTCCCCCTCTTTTCCCTCTACTGCAATAATCTTGCACAGGGTTTTCTGAATAATGGCAGCATCAAAACCTGAATAGGGTTTTTCTAGAAAACTCTTTACCGGTTCATCAAGAAGAAACGTTTTTTCCCATCTGGTTAATACTTGTGTTTCACTCATCAATGTACTATTACATTTTTTCATGGCATTTTCGGCGATCAAAAGTTTTACCGGAGGTGACAGGCGGGCTATTAAATCTGAATAGGCCTCATTTTGCAAAAGCGTAAACAATTTGGTTTGCGCAAGCTGCTCTTCATTTGTTTCTGCAAACAAGCAGGCGCCCACTATTCTTTGCACTATTGAGTTAAAAAGATCTGGTTTTCCTTCTAACTGCGCCAAAAACTCATCGGGTTTATCAGTCTTCCAGGTTTCTAAATCCCTCGAGGCAACTTCTGGTAACACAGGGTCATATTCATGAATACGGGTAGCTTCATGTAAATTATCACGCAAGAAGTGGCATAGGCCATCAATGCGGCTATCAAACTGTTTATCAGGTCCGCAGTATGTACGCTCAAACTCAAACAGCTTTTGCCAAGCTGCAACATAAGAAAGGGTATCCCATAGTGTTTCCTGAGACATAAAAACAAGCTTTGCAACAGCGGCGGCTTCGTCAAGAATCTCTTTCTTTAAGGCATTTTTATCCATTTGTTTGATAAATTTGCCATAAATAGGACGTAAATACTCATAAGCATTTAAAGATGCTGTATATTCATTTTCGTACGTATTGACCAATACATGTATCACCAGTTCAAGTTCCATATCATGATCTGCACTTGGCAAAAAACTTTGAGTCATCATCTTCTTAGCAAGATACGTCAGCACGTTAATTGGTAGGGGTTTATTGGGCGTCGCGTCTAATAGCCGTAGCACCTCTGAAGGTACTTGTCTTTCAACACTTGAGAGCTTTAATGCTTCTACATCTTTATTTGCATGCACTTCGTTTGTGTATTCGGCTATTTTACATAAAAAAGCTTCAAGCGGGTCCCTTTTTTCTGGCTGTACTTCTTCTGTCTGAGAAAAGCTATTGAGTACAATTTTTTGCATATCCTCAGCTGGCTCAAAAAAATTAATCATCGCATCTAAGTTGCTAAAACTGGGTCGATCTCGATAGTACGCACCAATCATATTGGCCGCTTTTAATATCTCTAAAGCTGGTTTTTCTTGGCATTTTTCAGCTACTTGTAACAGGCTTCTGGCATGATTAAAGCCCCAAGCTAGCCCATAGGCATACGTGACAAGTGATGGTGTAAGGGGGCTTGCTTCTTTACTACAAATTGCTGCAAATTGCGCGTCAAATTTATGTTCTAAGGTAACAATGCACGATTGAAAATGATTAAGGACAATAGGGGTTATGCCATCTAACCCATCCATAATCTCTGTATTCATCCTAACGATCAAGCCGCCCAAGGGTTGGCCAATAGAGGCTTCTAATGCAACACCTAAATTAAAATATTCATCATATGATCCCCAGGTATATTTAGCATTTTCCCAAGGTCCAAGCCCTGTAATATGGCTCTTATACACATACTCTGGTAGTGGTGGGTCTTGCGCTAATACTGTCAAACAAACATCCTCCACCACACGCACAAGCGGCTCTCCATTCCAGCGGTCTTCTGCCACCTGTTGATCAGCAGGTAGTGCAAGCTGGCCTTTTTTTCGCATTATATCGCGTTCACAATGATCAATAACCGCCTCAATTAGACTTGCTCTTGAATTGGGAATAAGGCTTTTTTTTATGTCAGCATCACAAATTTTGAGCATCTGAAGCATCAGAGTTTTTACAGCCTGCAGCTTTACTTGCTCAGTCTTTGTTTTTTTTACAGGGGCCGCTGTTTTCTTGAGTGTTTCTATAAAGGCGGCCATTTGCTCGTCACCTTTATCAAATGGACAGACAAGCTTAGAGTCAATAAGCTTGACATATTCAGTTATGTAGCGGTCGACGACTGCAAAGTCAAATTGCCGGCTTTCATGCGGAGTAAACAAAGAAGAGCTATTTACAAAAAACCGTGAAAGCTCTTCAGGGTATGTTTTAGAATCACTTACTGCAAAAAGTGTTTCGGCACGATCATGTAATAAAAGCGATGTCATCCCAAGTTTTGCTACCCTCTGCATAATGTCTGCAAGGCGCGCCTCTTCTACTACAACTCCCACATAGGTATAAATGCCGTCTTTTCCATAAAGCTCTTCATCTTGGGCTATACGTACCTGTACAGCACTTATTTGCCTTTTAAGGCTTTTCATATCTTGAGAGCTTTTAGATGCCCACTGCATTTCTTTTTCTATGAGTCTAAGATCAAGCGCCGCCTTTGCAAATATGGCTTCCACGTCACTTATCCGCTGTTCTAGTATGGTACTTAAAACCGGAAATTTGTCTTTACGCCGTACAAACTTGCCAACATCTTGCTGCCGTAACTTAGATGGCCGCGTAGGGTTATGCGAGAGGCTATTGCCTGTTTGAGATGAGGGGTCGTCTAAAAGACGTGCATTATTATTGTTACCTTGTACCGACATAGAGCACCTATTGTTGTTAACCTAGGTTCTGCAGTTCAAGATGCTAAAGCGGTGCAAGATCTTGAGTTATAATCACTTTTGATGGGGGCCGAACATTCCCACCAGGCGAAGGCGGCCCCCATCAAAAGTGATTATGGGTCAAGAGATTGCGGCGATTTAGCGTCTTCAACTGCCGAATCTTGGTTTAGATTGTGTACTCGCTTATAACACGAAAAGTCAAGGGTTTTCGCTCTTGCAAGAGATTGCTCTTTTGGTGTAAATAAAATATTTTGGAGATATCTCATGCATACTGACCCGCTACAAAACGTCTACGACTCATATCCCCACCCGCTTGATGCGCTATTTTTACCCAAAACTGTGGCTGTTATTGGCGCCAAAGACACTATTGGCAGCGTTGGTAGAACCCTGTTGTTAAACCTCCAATCAAGTGCCTTTACTGGCAAAATCTTTGCTGTAAACCCCAAGAGATCAAAAGTATTAGGCATTACTTGTTACCCAAGCATCAAAGACATCCCCGAAAAAGTGGACTTGGCTATCTTGGTCACCCCGGCAAGCACCATCCCCAATTTAGTAAAAGAGTGCCTTGAAGCAGGAGTCTCAGCCCTTATCATCATCTCTGCTGGCTTTAAAGAGCTCGGAACAGATGGCATAAAGCTAGAAGCTGAAATTTTGGCAAATATTAGAAACACTCCCCTTCGCATCATAGGACCTAACTGTCTTGGTATTATGAACCCGTCTATTGGGCTCAATGCAAGTTTTGCCAAGGGCATGGCCTTACCTGGCAATATTGCCTTTATGAGCCAGTCTGGGGCCATGTGTACAGCGGTTCTTGACTGGAGCTTGCAAGAACATGTAGGCTTTAGCGCCTTTATTTCTATCGGCTCTATGATAGATGTAAACTGGGGAGATTTAATCCGCTATTTTGGCAGTGACCTTAAAACAGAAAGCATCTTAATTTACATGGAAACCATTGGCGATCCTCGAAGCTTTTTATCTGCCGCCCGCGAAGTTGCCCTAGATAAGCCCATTATAGTAATTAAGCCCGGACGCACCCAAGAGGCCTCTATTGCCGCAGCCTCTCACACAGGCTCCTTAACAGGGAGCGACGAAGTATTTGATGCAGCCTTAGAGCGCGCTGGAGTCTTGCGAGTAAATGACATATCTGAGCTTTTTTATATGGCAGATGTGCTAGGAAAGCAAGCTAGGCCACGCGGCCCCAAACTTCATATAGTAACAAATGCGGGCGGCCCGGCAGTCCTTGCCACAGATGCGGCCATTATGGCAGGCGCTAAAATCCCCGCTCTTTCAGATGAAACAAAAAATAAGCTTAATGCCTTTTTGCCTGCCGCCTGGAGCCATTCTAACCCCATTGATATATTGGGCGATGCTGATGCTGAGCGCTACAGCAAAACCCTAGAAGTGCTGGCAGATGATAAAGATTCTGACGGAGTGTTGGTAATACTCTCTCCCCAAGACATGACCGACCCCACCGGTACAGCAGAAGCCTTACGCCACTTTGCAAAAGTAAAAAATAAGCCAATACTTGCAAGCTGGATGGGTGGCGCTTTTGTTAAAGGTGGCATTGATTTACTGAATAAAGCACGAATACCCGCTTTTAGCTACCCTGACAGCGCTGCCTGGAGCTTTGCTACCATGTACCGCTATAGTGACAATCTTAAGAGATTGTATGAAACACCCCTTGCAACAACGTCAAAACCCAAAATAGCAGAATCTCAAGAAATCATCCAAAATGCCCTAAAAGAAAAAAGAACTCTTCTAAATGAATATGAATCAAAACGCATCTTAGCAAATTTTGGTATACCGACAGTAGAAACTTTAGTTGCCAAAACAGCAGATGAGGCAGTAGCCATTGCCAACAAAATGGGCTACCCAATAGTGCTCAAACTCTTTTCTGATACCATCACCCACAAAAGTGATGTAGGAGGTGTACGCCTTAATCTAAAAAACTCATCTGACGTCGCTCAAAATTTTTCAGAAATTCAAGCCGCAGTGGGTGTTGAGCACTTTCAAGGCGTCACTGTACAGCCCATGGTAAACACAAAAGGTATTGAGCTTATTTTGGGCTCAAGCTGTGATGCACAATTTGGTCCTATCATGCTCTTTGGAAGCGGCGGAGTAATGGTAGAAATTTATAAAGACCGCGCACTTGGCCTGCCCCCTCTAAACACCACCCTTGCACGCCAGATGATAGAAAAAACAAAAATCTATGATGCCTTAAAAGGGTTCCGCGGGCAAAAACCTGTCTCCATGAAAGCACTAGAAGAGATACTAGTGGCCTTTTCTCTTATGATTACAGAGCTTCCTCTCATAAAAGAGTGTGATATCAATCCCCTACTAGCATCACACGCAGCCTTAATTGCCCTTGATGCACGTATTGTACTTCACGATACAAGCACAACACCAAAACTAGCAATACGCCCCTACCCAACAGAATACATAGTAGAAAAAATCCTTAAAAACGGCCTAAAAGCCACTATCCGCCCCATACGCCCAGAAGATGAACCCAATGTCGAGCACTTTCATAAAGAGCTCTCAGAGCACTCTGTACGCCAGCGCTACTTTGCCTTTAAAAGCCTAGATGAAAGAGCAGCTCACACACGCCTTGTACGCATCTGCACCAATGACTTTGACACCCAAATTGCCCTCATCGCCGAAAATGCCCAACACCAAATCATGGGCATCGCCCGCCTCACCAAAATAAAAGACGGCAAAACCGCCGACCTCAAGATGATTATAGGCGATAGCTTCCACGGCCAAGGCCTAGGCTCTAGCCTAGTAGAAGAACTCCTAAAAATAGCCAAAAAAGAAGGCATTTCAACCATCACCGCCACCATGCTCTCAGAAAACACCGGAATGGTGCATATTCTGCAAAAGCTTGGCTTTACCCTTGAGACATCATATATCTACACTCACGCCACCAAGGGACTCGGCAAAGTTTAAATAATAAGCTCTGACACAGATGAGGCAACTGCTAAACCTTCGATAACTCGAAAGTGTTTATCTAATGTGCAGACAACGCACCCATGTTCCATAGCTTGGGCCGCAATCCAGATATCATTTGTTGGGATTGGTTTACCTTTACGAGATAGTGACAAGATAATCTGGCTAAAAAAATGGGCTGTTTCAGATAGGATAGGCAATACAGTTACTCGTGGAGATTCTAGGAATTTCTGTAACTCCTGGCGGTTTTGTTTTGCTCGGCTGCCATTGTCAAAGCCAAAAAGCAATTCGCCTAATACAATAGGACTAATCATAATCTCCTCTGCATATTGAATCACTTCCACAATTTCAGTATCTGCACGTTTGAGTGCTGTATAGGCATTCGTATCAATCAGTATAGGTCTCATTTCCAAAGCTCAGTGTCAATTTTTTCAAAAACTTTTAAGCTTTCATCAAATTCTTTGGTTTCTTCTGTAGACCAGGTACCAATAAGAAAATCTAAATCGTGATGAATAGCCTTTTTTGCTTTTCCGCTAAAACCAAGTCCCTGCTCTATCAATCTTAAAATCAACACGTTAACGCTTATATTGAGTTTTTTTGCTTCACGTTTTAAAAAAGTCATAACTTGAGGGGGAACCCCTCTTAAATTAAAGCTCGATGCTGTCAAGTCATACCTCCATGTGATACCACTCTAATACCATTTATAACACCCAATCGTAAAAATGTCAAGCCTGGTACATTTTTTTGTCTACATTTTCATGCCTCACAGTTTAAATTAATTATTTGATGTGATATAAATAAGTTAAGGAAAACTCTAGGGGAAATATGACAACTTTTGACGCTATTTCAAAAAAAGCTATTGCTGCTGACACTGCGTGGCAGAATGAACAGATTAACGAATTAGACTTAAAAAACGTCATTTCTCTCCTTGATCAAGAGATAAATGAATTAAAAAGCCAAATTCCCAAGGAAGAGTATAAAAAGCTCAAATTACAATGTGATGGCCTTAAATGGCACGTAAGTTTAGCTAATCCTCAGCATCAGATACAGGTAATGCGGGATCTTGGCAAATCAATAGTCACTGTGGTAGAAAAAATATTCCAGTAATTTAAAATTATTAGGAGTATAATTAGAGTAAGGTAAGGAGGCATATCTATGGTATCTTCTGGCTCATTTCAACCTCCGGGACAAAATCTTACAGGTAATCTACCGGTTAGCCTTCCTATTTCTACTACCCCCTCTGCATCTACTGCCCCTACTACCACCCCTCCATCTAATTTTAACACCGTTTTAGGGCAAGTAACTACCCCCCTGGCTAATGTTCTTGGCGCAAGCGGGCAAATCACTCAAGACAACATGACCCAAGTTATGCATGATATCCCCAATATCATGAGTGGGCTATCACCCGATGAACAGGATAAGTTTTTGCAGCTTTTGATGTCATCTGACATCCTTAATGCTATGTTTGAGACTATAGATAATCCCAAATCCAAAGATTCATTAAATACCGTCGTAAACACCCTTGTAGATCATGGTTTATTTAGCCAGGTGGCTCCTGACAAGGCTGTCCTTTCAGAAGAAGCCCAAGGTGCTCTTAAAGACGCTTTACAGCAAAAACTTGTGCAGATGATGCAGCAGGTAAGTGATTCACCAAAAAATGCAGCTAACACGCCTCAAACTACAAATCAGACTGTAGATCCAAAACTGAGCTCTGGCACTACTACTGCTAGTAGCAACATTCCACAAGATCCAGTAGTGGCGCAAGATGCCAAAAATACTTTAGGCACCCTTAACATACCTGTAGCCCCTCCTGGCAACACTACAGCTATGCCTGAGAATGTGGCATCTTTAGTCTCTAACAGCCTAACAAGTGCTTTGCAGCAGTTTTTAGGAACTGGCGGCACAGGTACACAAACACCATCTCTTGCCCAAGCACAAGCTGCCCCACTACTTAACGCACTTGTAGCCCTTGGCATTACTACAAACCAAGGCTCTAACCTTCAGCTGGTACTACCAACAAAAACAGATTTTTCAGGGCAACAGACACAGCTAGCCAAACTTGATGTGCAGCTCACTCAGTTAAACGCCAATTTCACCGAATTAGGCGCTGTTGCCACACGTGAAAACTGGAATATTGGGCCCCTACAAAACTTTGTCACAGTCCCTGCCACATTACTTACTCTGCTAAAAACCATACAGCCTGAAGATACTACCACTACTAACATGCTAAAAACTTGGGTAGATAATAGCAGCATAGTAAGTAATGCAATCTTAAATCGAGCAAGTGATACCTACAAAGATAAATTCGAGTTTTTAAAGACAGTATTGCTCTCAAGCTTTACTGCCGCCCCTGCAGCCATTATGAAAGAGCAGCAAGTAAGACAGCAGATGTTTGAGCAAGTACTTATGGCCGCACCTGCCCTCTTAAACGTCTTTAAGCTAAAAGATATGGTGGGAGTGTTTGAAGAAGACGTAAAGAAAAAGCATGCCGCTATTTTGTACGTGTTTAAACGCATGCTGTTTAATGCCGCCCACGAAATTACTGTAGTGGCAGCCGGCAAACCTACTTTTGAGTATAATGACGTAGGAATATTTCATGAGCAGCTAGAATTTTTAGCCCAAAAAATTTCCACAATGCTCCCTGCCAGCGCCGATGTACTGGATTTTGATAATATGGAGCTTATTTCAAACGAACTTACCCATACCTTTGAATATATCAAAAATACAGAACCAAGAAAAGTTATCGATATTCTTAAACGCCATCCAAGAACTACTCTCTATCTGCTTTGCATAGACTCTCCCGTTACAGCCGACATAGTCTATCCTAGAAGTGATACAATCGGCCTTACCCAAGACTCTACCGTGCTTACAGCGCATTTTCAGCGTATTATGAACTTAGTAAAGCAGTATGAAAAGCAATCTGAGTTCTTAAAGTATCAGCCAAAAGTGTTTGAAGCCTTTATAGATGAGGCCAAATACAACCCTACAAGCGAAATTACTAAGACTTCGCTTGATATCATCCATAAAGCCGTAGCTGAATGTAGTGGCTTTATCGACCTAGATTCCCCAGATTAGAATATTCCCAATAAATAAGTATTGACAATTCATAGAGAATCCGTAAAGTGACTTTTGACGTAAGAATTTTTAATTTTGGGATCCCTATGAATCGTTCTAGAACCCTTTGGCAGTACCTAGGTACATTTGCTGTATGCTTAGCAAGCGTACTACCCATGCAAGCTGAAACCCCAACTCTACGCGAAAGACTTGCCAATAGACTCCCAGATATTGACCGTGTAGATGAACTTATCGAAAATTTTAATAGACTTGCAGACAAACTCGATTTAAATACAGAAACATCCCTCTATTTTGAAGACTGGCTCCTCACAAAAAGCTTTTATATCGGCAGCAAAAACTATGATCACAATAGCTTTTTTAGACGCGTCCCCTCTTTACAAAACGATAAAAAGTTTAACAAGGCCTTTAACCAATTTGTGCGCTCGGTAACACCAGTAACCGCAAAAAGTGACTCTACAGACACACTAAAACGCATTACATTGCTTTTTACTGGCGCTTACGGCGGTGGCCACAAAGCGCCCACTATGGCTATTCAAAAATATCTGGAGTCTAAAGGACATACTGTTCAGCTTATAGATGTTGACGAAGTAGAAAACCGCTACTCACCACAAATTGATGGTTACACTAAAGCTGATATTTACGCTGAAGTATACCAAAAGCAAAATGACCCGAAAAAAGCTAAAAAACTTACACGCAAGCTTAGTAAGGCTCAAAAAGTAGAAGATAGACGCCACCTTGGTGATATCAAAGAGTCTATCAGTGAATTTAAACCTCACCACATTTTAGCTGTGGCTCACCACAGACCAAAATTAGCCTACCTTAGCTATATTTTAGGCGTGCCTATGACCTATATTCATACAGATCATGAGTTTAATAAAATGCTCCTCCCAATACTGTATGAGCAAGAAAAACTTGAAAACCCACTTATTAATTTTGCACTATTAAGTGAAGATAAGCATTATAAAGCAGGTCAATCTGTTGTAAAGCAGCTTGTGCGCGTTGACTTTCCTGTACGAGAAAGCTTTAAACCGGCTAACAGCAAGCAAAAAGCCGAGCTTAGACGCTCGCTCAACATTCCTTACAACGCCTACGTTGTAAAGCTTGCCATGGGACAAAATGGCTTAGCAAAGGACATGAAAAAAATACTCATCGCCCTTAAAAAAGATAAGAAGAAGCTGAAGAAAAAGCCCATGTATGTATTTGTAGTATGCGGCAAAAATGAAATGCTCAAAAAAGAGCTTAAGAAATATGCCAAATCTAAGGGAAAATTAAGAATTGCCATACTCGGCTTCTTAGACGAACAGCAAATGGCCATAGTGGACAGATCATCTGATGTATGGATTACAAAACCCGGTGGCTCAACCTCTGCTGAGCTTCTCCAAGTACAAAAGCAGATGCTCTACGACATTAACCCAGCCCACCCATGGGAAAAAACCAACGCCAAGTTTTTAGAGTCAATGCACCTAGCCAAAAAACTCGAAAGAAAAAAATCCCTCGTGAAGCAAATTATGAGCCGCGTAAAATATCATAAAAAGCTCAACAAAAAAGAAATCCCCAAATCAAAATGGCAATCACAGATTGATGCCGTAATCAACGGCTGAAGGAATGAGCGGACTCAATCTCCGCTCTTCTTTTTTTTATCGTGGTCCCATAGTTTGTCCCTCTGGGACTACACTGATGGGTTAAGAATAAACGTGTACCTACGGCACTCAAATTTGTAGTATTTTTCGGATCCGATTATATATAATCCAGCCTTGGTCTTTATTCTTAGAGGTAACTAATAAAATGACAGCAAGTATCAATAAGCAGTGCCAAATAGGCTGTTGGCAAGATTTACTCGATCTTACAGAAAAATCTTCTAAACCAATTATACCTTTTGTGGCTGAATGCATAAACGATATAATAAAATTAACTGATAGTGCCGATAAGATTATTGCTTTAGCGGAAAAATCATCCAATGCGGCTGATGCTGTCGTTTGCTATGGCAAAAATGATGTTGTAGAATTATTTAATAATGCCGACAAAGTCATTGCTTTAGCGGAAAAGTCATCCGATACGGCCTGCTCAGTAGTGAATCATGGTAAAGAATGTGTGACGAAATTATTTGACAGCACTTCTCTGAATCGACTAGCTGTACACAGTTTAAAATCAGCGCAAAGCGTAATCCTTCACGACTTAGATAGTTTTTCCCTGAGCAATGTGGAATATAAAAGTATAGTTGACCGTGCTTCTCTTGAATATGAGAAAAAAGTAAAAAGCATGATGGAAAGACGTCAGAGAAAATAACGTGAAGTCGGGTCACAGGTCACAATTGACCTTGCCAAGGCATGCTTTTCTCTTGCTAAATTGTGCGACTTGTTTGTTTTAACGAGAACGATGTTGCATATATCATTTCATAATAAAATAAACTAATTTTGGTGCCATAGGTACCCGTTTATTATTAGCCCATAGTGTAGTCCCGAAGGGACAAACTATGGGAATTGAAATGTAAATATGTATTGGAGCCACGCATGTGGCGGCTCATTATTTTGTTAGCCTCCACATCCGTGGCTCGGATATTTTTTTTGATGATAGGTCCCATAGTTTGTCCCTCCGGGACTACACTGATGGGCTAATAATGAGTTGGACCTACGGCCCACAAATTTGATAATGACGTCCTACTCCGTAGGACTATTACATACATTCACGTCTTCCCATAGGAGCCTGAAGACTACCTATGGGCTAATCACAGACAAGCACCTACGGTGCTTTCGCTAGCATCGTTGGCAACAATAAGGTGTATAAAAAAACGGCACCGTATAGGTGCCGGTCTTTGATTAGCCCATAGGTAGCCTTCAGGCTCCTATGGGAATCAAGAGGGTTTATATTTGTCCTACGGAGTAGGACGTCATGCTTGCTTGATTTTAGGATAGTTTTGGTGAAAAATTATGGACTTGTTTTAACAAGTCTTTGGTGAGGT
>JAJFUY010000178.1 GCA_021372185.1 Chlamydiales bacterium
ATAAGTTTTTGGAATTTTGTTCCCTTTAAATCGCCCTCAGCCGGGCTCTCACTGGTTTTTTTGCCTGTTCCCACCGTTCCCTTCGGTCACAGTGGGCTTTACTCAGTCGTCCTGGCGGACTTCTTAAGACTAAATTCCGACTTTACTTCACAAAGGAAGTGAGGAGACGAATCAGGTCGTGGTAAGTTAGGAAGATTAAGAATGAGATGAGCACTACCGCAAACGGCACTACTATCTTTTCAATAGTTTTTGATTTTAGGCGTTTGCCTGTCACGATTTCGAAGATCGAGAGACATATGTAGCCGCCATCTAGAACTGGTAGTGGTAATAGGTTTAGTAGGCCTAGGTTTAGGCTTATGGCGCCCATCCAAAAGAGCGCTTCTTTGATGCCGGCCATCCACTGTACTTGAATTACCTGTACAATGCCTATGGGGCCGCTTAACCATTTTGGATTGAGGTAGCCGCCAATAAGGGCGTTCAAAGTGTGGGCAATTTCATCAACGATTTCGCCAAACATCTGAAATGGATTCGGATTGTAGGTTACATAAAAATCTTCAACACCTGGTAAACCTAAAAGAAGCTGCTTTTGGCGTGTCTCTAAAAATTTAACCGCTACAGCGCGCTTTTCAGGGTCGTCTATTGCTTGAATAAGTTTCTTTTCTTCTTCAGCTTCTTTTGCAACCATCTGCTTATCTGCTGCCTGCATAAGCTGTAGGCGCGTTTTTGGTTCGATAGGCTTTAAAAGCGTTAGGTTGCCAAGTTTTGTAATTTGATTTGGCGTGCCAATGGCAGCTACTATTGACTTCAAGTTTTTGCCATGAAATTCTGCATCAAATAGCTCTGATGCTTTACCCTTAGTGATCATTTTTTCTGTGATGATCAGTGCTTTATGGCTTTGGATTTGCTTTAAGAGGTCAACGGCAGAATCAATTGGTGTGCCATCAATTGCCACAATAACATCGCCCACCATAAGAGGTGTGTCTATGTCAGCTACGCTTGTTATATCTGATACGGCATGTTTTCCATCAGTATCAATAAAAGCTAATGGCGCCTCTACAGCACATTCTGGAGTAATGTTGTAGGGAATAAACATAAGTTTTTGGAATTTTGTTCCCTTTAAATCGCCCTCATACTGCCAGTCAGCAAGTTCTTCTCGTACTTGGTTTGTAAGTTTTACATCTTCAAGTTCAATTCTTGGTACACGCTTCAGCATGTAGTGACCATTACGCTCTATTGTCAAAAGGCTTTTGCCATCATTTAAAATAGCACTCAGCTGAGATGAAGAATATACAGACTCACCATCTAACCACAAAATACGATCGCCTGGTTCTATACCGCTTCCAATAAGAGGAGAGCCAGCTGGAAGTTCATTTTTAGTAGGAAAGATTACAAAATTTGCCCCGTTAAAAATACCTGTAGTTAAAATACCAGGTTCTAATGACTGAGGGTGATTGTAGGGGTGTATTGGTAGGCTAAAAGGCTCGTACGCCTGTTTTTTCTCGTTCCAGTGCAGACCCTCTACCTGAATGACATTACCAGAGGTCATTGCAGCCTGAAAATGGTCTTTAGAGCCTTTTACAACTTCGTTGTTATACTTTAAAATAGCATCGCCTGGACGAACACCTGCTCTATAAAGCTCAGATTGTGGATCAATCATGCCAACTTTATTGGTGATATCGCCAAAGCTTTTTTCGCGGCCGCCTGAGAGCCAAATAACGGTGAACATTAAAAACGCAAATACAAGGTTAGCCAGTGGCCCCATGATTGCCACTTTGATACGGTCCCACGGCGATTTGCCAAAAAAGCCATCTGGAATATCTTCTGGCTCTTTACCATCTTCTTTTTCCATGCCGGCAATTTTTACATAGCCTCCAAAAGGCAGCCAGCAGATGTTCCACTTTACGCCATTATGCATAAGCGTAAAAATAGGCTTACCAAAGCCAATACCAAATGACTCCACACGCATACCCACGCGCCTTGCCATCCAGTAGTGCCCAAGCTCGTGAATAAAAATTAAAAAGCCAAGTCCCAAAATGGCAAAAAGAAGATAGAGAAGGCTCACGTCATTATCCTGTAATTATAATTGTGAATGATTATGCCTTAGCTCTGGTAATGAGTGCAAGTGATAAACCATATCCAGCGGCAAGGAGTGTAACGACAAGGCCTGCCGTTGATCCGGGCAGTTCATAAATAGACAATATATGTCTCGAAATAGCCACACCAAGTAGCGATGCACCGATAGCTATAAGACACGACAAAAGGGTCATGGCCACCAGTTTATTGGTTAAGCGCCGAGCTATAAGAGGCGGCGTTACTAAAAACGCTAAAAAGAGCAATACGCCAACTGCCCTAAACGCACCTATTGCACAAATAGACACTTGTGCCATCAACAGATAGCTAATTTTATTATTTGATATGCCACACATTTTTGCAAAAAGTGGATCAAACGACGTAAGAAATAGCGGCCGCCAGCACACAATAGTAATAGCTGTATTTACAACAAATATCCAAAACATAAGCTTTAAGTCGTTTATGTGTAGTGCATCAACATTTCCCATCAAAAGCTCTACACCGATATGCGCACTTTTTGTAAGCGTTGTCACCATGATGATACCCGCGGCAAAAAGAAAGGTAAAGACCATCCCTATACTTGCATCTTCAGCGATTGGCAACATAGACACAATAACACGCGTCAAAAACGTGGTGACAAAAGCAGAGGCAAGAGCACCCCCAATTAAAAAAGCATCAGAGGGCAATAGATGCGAAAAGTCAAAAGCCTCATGAGGTGTGTCGTAATAATGATACGCCAAAAAAGCAAGCACTACCCCCGGTAAAATAGTGTGTGAGAGGGCATTGGCAAGCATGGTCATTTTACGAAGTACAAAAAATGTGCCAATAACGGCTGCAGTTGCCGACAAAAGTACAAGCACCAACAGCTGCAATTCGTCACTTACAAGTGGAAATCTTTCACCACTTAAAAAAAGACAGGCGCGCTTAATTAAAATGCCAAAAAAACCAAAAAAATCACTGTCCCAGTATGGATTTTCAATCATGGCTTAAGTAGTTGCACCTCGCTTGTAGGAATAGGCTGGCTATGAGGATCTTTTTGCGGGTTATGCAAAATTACTTCAAGCTCACGCTCTATTGCCGGGGTGATAATATGTTCCATTTCTTCAGCACTTGGGTGCACGCGGTCTTTTCCAAATCCGCAGTATTCAACCAAATACACTTCCCACAAGCGATGAAGACGTACTATTTTTCTTCCCCAAAGCATGCCTGATGCTGTCAGCTCATAAGTATCTGACGCAAATTTTTTGACCCACCCCTTTCTTTGAAGGGCCAAAAGCAGTAACGATAAGGTCCAGGAACTTGCCTGATAGTGTTGAGCAATTTCTTTTTTTTGTATGAGAGGTAGATTTTTTGCAGAACAGACCTTCCACAACGCCTTTAAAAGGTTTTCTTGTTTACAGCGGGTATGAAATGAAAAGCGTCTCAAGTACCGAAATACAAGTCCACGCTCAGGTGACAATAAACTTGAAAATACAAATACTATAGCCCCCGCCACCACAATCATCGGCCCTGTCGGAAAAGAGATTGCCAAACGCTGGCTCATCTCGTGCGAAAAGTAGACTCCAAAAAATCCAGATATCAGCCCAAACACACTTGCTAGCAATAAAACAATTTCTAATCGCGCTGTCCAAAGACGACTGGCAACAGCCGGAAAAATAAACATCGCAGACATAAGTACTACTCCTAAAGAGCGTATACCAATGACAACCGCCAAAACGGTAACCCCTAAGAGAGCTGCTTGTACAGCTTTTACATTAATACCAATAGCCTTTGCATATTCTGGGTCAAAAATCACTGCTTTTATGGGTCTATAAAGTGCTATACACACTAAAAGCGCTAAAAATGCCAACGCGCCGAAGAGTACAATATGAATAGTTGTTTGAGTTGCAGCCTGACCAAATAGATAGGCTTGAAGTTCTTTATAAAGCGTAGGATAGCTTCCTTGTACGCAAGATAGTATTACTAACGCCACGCCAAAAAATGCCGTTAAGACAAAGCAAAGGGCACTATCTGATGTAATGCTATATTTCTTAGTAAGTTTTTGGATGCCATACATACCAAGAAGACTGCTTAAAGCAGCTCCGAATATTGGAGTAACAAGTAGCTGCCACTCATCAAGTGAATCAAAAAACAGCTTACAGATTAGAAGGCTTAAAATA
>JAJFUY010000206.1 GCA_021372185.1 Chlamydiales bacterium
TCCTCAATTGATCCGTGAAAGGAGAAACCTGCATTAGTAATACGTCCGGTGGCCTTTGCCCTGTCAAGGAAATCGGTTACACCGAGGCTTTCCAGCCTGTCCCACAAAGTCCCGATAAGTGAGTGCACAAGATAATAATCAATATGATCTGTCCTGAGATTCTCAAGCTGGGCATTCAGGATTCTATCCATATCTTCCCTGCTTTTTATTATCCAGGAGGGGAGTTTTGTAGCAAGTTTAACCTTTTTCCTATATTCGTCAGTAAGAATCGACCCTAGAAATGATTCATTTTCTCCCATATGGTATGTCCAGGCAGTATCTATATAGTTTACCCCGTGGTCGATTGCATAGTATATCTGGCGTTTTGCCTTTTCTCTGTCAAGCTTCCCATCTTTTACAGGAAGGCGCATGCACCCAAAACCCAGTACTGAAAGCTCATCCCCGTTTTCTGGAACTCTTCTGTAAAGTATCCACTTTCCCCCCATACTCCTCATTATTTCATTTACTCTCTGCCTTTAAAATGACGTCATTAACGTAATTATACATTATCATAACTTTATTAAAGGAATAAAGTGTCTAAAATACTTAAAAACAAAAAGTATTGTTCCAGATACTTTATTGAGCGCTTAAGTGAAAAAAACTTCTGAATTCATTTAATAATTAGACCATTCGTATGGACAAAACACTCTTCATATAGGAGTTACTTTCTTCCTTCTGAAAATCTTCCTGAATATATATTCCTGATATCTGAGGATAATGGGATAATGCGGTGTAACTTTCAGAAATTCAAGAGCTTCTTTTGAGAGGGTTAGTACTGGTGGTTACGTAATAAAAGCTCTGTCCAGCGCAGTGCTAAGGTTAAACAGGGGAGTTGCAAGGTCAAAGGTTATCAGGGCAACAATGCTGAACAAGTAATATTATATTAAACAGGTTGTGAATTATTTTTTAATTATCTTTCTTAAAGAGTTTTTTAGCCATGGCCATCCTTTGCTCTAGGTCAGGCCCTTCCAATTCCCCCTGCACATAAGCGGTGAGATTGCACCGCGCAAACTGATTTTGAATCATCCAGATACATACATCGTTCTTAGCTTCAAACTGCTTTTCAACAGCTTTAAAAGGCAAGTTGTGCTTGCTGCAGATGGAATAACGGTTATGGTCGTCAATAATAAAGCCATTACACAGGATTATTGCTTCCCTGCAGCCTTCTTCAAGCTTCATTCTTTTTCTTCGGCTTCAGCCGCACAGCGTTCACGTTCTTCACATATGGCAAGCCTCGTGGCAGTGCCTACATCAAGCCTGTCGCCGGTGACTTTAGTCATGTAGTCACGCCTGTAATTGTTGAAACAAAAAACTTCATTGTACCTCATTGGGCAGTTGCATTATTTAGCCTCGTGACTATAAGTTCGAAGAAACAAAAAAGAATCCCTCATAAATCTCAATCTGAGAAATCTCGTATCATCCCTCATAAACCCCAATCTGAGAAAACAAGTATCTCAAAGATGGTAATTTTTCTCTTGCTTGCTACACGATTCACGAAATCCCATACAAAATGAATTTTTTGTGTGAAGCTTTTGTGTAAAGCCGTTTTCCATCTAAACCTGATGGCAGGTTATCGATAGTCGAACTAAAATTCTATGTCTCAAAACCTGACTTTGACAGTACCCTGAAAGTTGCCCAGTCTGCTGGACTAAAGCAGATTTGCGAACTTAAGATTCTCTTCAGTAGAGCAGCGCTTTTGGTTAAGTCATAGAGATTCTACCTTATAATTACAAGAGATTTAAGTTAAAATTGGGCAGGTGTTTGTAATGAATTTGAAGGACACAATCACAAAAATATTTAACCTGAACTTCTTACTGAGCGTGGTTATCCCAATCATTATCTTTTGTGTTTTGAGCCATTTCAATATGATTCTGCTTGGAACCATATTAGCAGGTAGCTGGGCTCTGGTTGCAATCGTTTTTCAGTATACGAGAGAGCGCAAAATTAACATATTTGCGATAATAGTAGCCTCGTTCTCAATCATTGGATTGTTTGGGACGATAATTTTCCATAATCCGACCTTTTACCTGGAATCTCCCATACTTATGGATCTGGTACTTGGATGCATATTTCTCGGTTCTTTACTCATAGGAAAACCATTGGTTCAGATTTTTGCGGAATATGAAATGAAGGATGCTTTTTCACAAAAACTGCGCATGCATCCGAAGTATGTTTCCGCATGGAAAATATTGACGGCTGGATGGGGTTTGATATGCATGTCCCAGGCGCTGTTGAGACTGGCATTGCTGCATACGGCGTCTCCGGAGGTTTATTACTCAATAAGTTCGGTTTATGGAAACGTTAGCACTCCACTCTTTTTGCTGTTTACTTTCTGGTTTCCGAAATGGTATTGGAGAGATCTCAGGACAAACGGAGTTCGTGAACATGGGTCACAGAATAGCGCACAATAAACTTACGGTAAAGTGAATGTCTCAGGTTGGTTACATTTTTCTAAAATTAAAGGAAAAGTTTAAAAGTATACTCGTTAACAAGAAATTCAAATATTTCATTAAATAGACATAAATTAATATAAAAAATTAAAAAAATACATATATTGAAGGAATGATACATGAAAGTTCTTGCAATAAATTCAAGTCCCAGGATGGATAAAGGAAACACAGCTTTGATACTGGGCCCTTTTCTTGAAGGGATGAAAGAGGCCGGAGCAGAGGTAGAACTGTTCTATACGAGGAAATTAAACATCAATCCCTGTACAGGCGAGTTTAACTGCTGGCTAAAGACACCAGGAGAATGTTATCATAATGATGATATGAAAATGATACTTCCCAAGCTCGTTGAGGCAGA
>JAJFUY010000229.1 GCA_021372185.1 Chlamydiales bacterium
CCTAAAGCAAAACTGAACTTATACCACATTACACAAAAAAAGAATTGCCGAAATTTCTATTTTTTCACTAATGCCTTTATAGTATAATGAACTCTCAACCTTATGGCACTAACCAAATGACGCATTATCAAGTTGTTGCTAGAAAGTATCGCCCACAGACTTTTAAAGAAGTACTTGGGCAAGATCCTATCGTCAGAACCTTAAAAAACGCCCTCAAAAGCGGCAAATCCGCCCACGCCTACCTCTTTTGTGGCTCACGAGGTACTGGCAAGACAACCCTTGCACGCATTTTAGCCAAAGCCCTCAACTGTACTAACCTCACAGAGAACCTAGAGCCGTGCAACAGCTGCAGCTCTTGCCGTGAAATTACATCAGGCTCATCACTTGATGTTATGGAAATTGATGGCGCCTCACATAGAGGTATCGATGACATTAAGCAAATTTCAGAATCTGTAGGCTACTGCCCAACTAACGGCAAATACAAAGTCTATCTTATTGACGAAGTGCATATGCTGACAAAAGAAGCATTTAATGCCCTCCTAAAGACTCTTGAAGAGCCCCCAGAAAATGTAAAATTTTTCTTTGCCACAACCGAAGCCCACAAAATTCCCGCAACCATCTTAAGCCGTTGCCAGCGCTTTAACCTAAGCCGCATCCCACAAGCTGCCATCATCAGCAAACTCAAAAACATTGCCGCTGATATGAATGTGACAGTTGATGAATCTGCGCTGTTACGCCTTACAGGGTTTGCTGAAGGCGGCCTTCGTGATGCTGAATCACTTTTTGACCAAATGATTGCCTTTTCTGAAGGCAAAATCACAGAAGAAGTAGTGCAAGAAGTGCTTGGTGTAATGCCCCGAGACCAATTTTTTGCCCTCGATGAAGCCACACAAACAGGCGATATAACAGTAGCCTTTAACCTTGCCAACGCCATTTTTTGCCAAGGTAAAGAGATATCGCACTTCTTAGAAGACCTAAACGCCCATATTAAGGCTATACTCTTAACAAAACTCGGCTGCCAAGAACTTTTAACCGACCTTGACCCCGTATATCGCCAAGGCATACAGCAATCAGCCGAAAAATACACCCAAGAACAGTGTCTCAACATCTTTGATCTCATCCAAGACACCGCATCTAACATAAAAAATGCCCCATCGCCACATATGGCCCTAGAGGCACTTTTACTACGAATAGTCCGCATACGCCAAAAGATATCAATAGAAGCTATAGCTCGCCGCCTCGTGCAGCTAGAAGAAAAACTTTCAGGCTCCAAAGGCCCTACACCACCACCTACGTCCCCAACACAGCAAAAACAGACCCCAGTAGCACCTGTCAAGCCACAACCAATAGAATTACCAAAAGTTCCAGACTCTACCCCACCACCTGTTATGGCAGATGACGTGCAGACAAACGCACGCCTTGACACCCTGATACAGTTTGCAGCAGTAGAACTTGACGGAACAGCCCAACGAAAAAGGAGAAAATGAAATGGGATCAGGATTTTTAAAAAAGAAAAAGCAAGCCAAGATGTTCCAGCAGCAGCTGAGCCAGATGCAAGACCAGCTCTCAGATAAGCTTGAATCTATGGAAGTTACAGGCACCGCCGGCAACGGCCTAGTCCAGGTAACACTCTCAGGCACAAACGAGATGAAAAGCATACGCATCAAGCCAGACTGCGTAGACCCAACAGACATCGAAGGCCTAGAAATGCTCATAAAAGCCGCCTACAACGACGCCAACACCCAACTAAAAGCCCTCACAGAAAACCCATCCATGGGCGGAGGCCTCCCGGACCTCTCCATGCTCGGATTTTAAATAAAACATCTCGGCTATTGGAAACCAATAGCCGAAAAATATCCTGCCCATTATACTCTTGCACACATTCCCCCGCTCGGGTGGTGAAATGGTAGACACTGGGGACTTAAAATCCCCTGGAAGCAATTCCGTGCCGGTTCGAGTCCGGCCTCGAGCAAGCCAAACCGCTCTAAGGTAAATAGGTTGCCTGCAACTTGAAGTTACCTTAGTTAAAAGAGCTAAAAAATCTTAAACGAATTTTTAGCTCTTTTATTTTCCAACCCCACAAGACAAATTTCATAAGCCTTTTTTGAGCTAATCTTCACTCTGTTGTTGACCGAATAAAGAGGCATGAGCCCCCTGAAGAGGATCTAAAATTTCGGAATTACGAAAATAAGGACCACAATTACTTATATCATTGCACGATTCGCGGCAATATTGAAATTTTTAATTTACTTTTAAGTAAAGGTGTGACTGTCAACCCCAAATATCGTGATTGGTATCCACAAGGCCTAGCCTGGATTCCTAGCGTTAATTCTGATCCGACGCTTCCAAAAGACTTTCAAAGTAATAAAATTGAAATGTTAACATATTTATTAAATCACAAGATTTAAAAAGGGCCGGCCCTTTTCACTGAGTTATGCCTAATGCAGGCCCGGCCCTTTTCACACTGAGTTATGCCTAATGCAGGCCCGGCCCTTTTCAATTGGTCCTTTTTACTGAGTTATGCCTAATGCAGGCCCGGCCCTTTTCACTGAGTTATGCCTAATGCAGGCCCGGCCCTTTTCACTGAGTTATGCCTAATGCAGGCCCGGCCCTTTTCACTCAGGCCCGGCCCTTTTCACTGCGATTCGTGCGATTTATGCGCAATAAAATCGCACCAATCGCAGTATCCGCACCAATCAGAACCCCAAGCCTGAAATTGAAAAGATTTGCTAGTGAGTGTATGGTTTAAATTGCCCTTAAAAAGATCTTCTTCAACCAAGGAAACGGCATATGCAATATGTGATTACATCAGCGGAAACAGAACAGCTTGAAACACTGAGTGAAGCAATCACCGATTATAATATTCAAGTTGCAAAAGAACTCCCACGAGCTCATCTTGAGCGCCTTGATTTTATCGCACATGACACCCAGGGCACGCTTCTGGGTGGAATCCAGGCATACTTTGTTAACTGGGGTATTTTGCATGTAGAGCTCGTTTATGTATTTGAAAACTTTCGCCATCAAGGGATTGCTTCAATGCTCCTACAACATACAGAAACACTAGCAAAGACATATGGCTGCTACCTTTCACAGCTAGATACATTTGACTTTCAGGCAAAAGATTTTTATTTAAAGAATGACTACACAATCTTTGGCGTGTTAGAAAATGCCCCAAAAGGTCATCAGCGCTTCTACATGAAAAAAGACCTCTAACATCGGGGTCAAATCTGGTAATGTTATCATGTAAGATTGTGAAAGGGCCGGATGTGAAAGGGCCGGATACTGCGATTCGTGCGATTTGCGTAATAGAATCGCACATCGCAGACCCCGGCTCCTTTATTCCGGCCCCTTTATTTTACAGCCCCTTTTATTAGTTTAAACATGCTAAAATGAAAATTCAACCTTACTTTTTTTTAAAGCCACATACGAGAAAATGACCTTGGAAACACAAATCGCCGAAATGCAGCAAACAATTGACACCCTCACCGCTGCCAACAAAGAACTATTAGCATTTAAGCAAGAGTACAATTCTCAAAAGCAAAGCTTCATGAGAATGAGTACCCGCCTAAAAAAACTCTGCAAAAGACTCACCCCCACCTCAGAAATCGTCACCGAAATGCAGCAACTCGCCTCCGAAATCAAATCCCTCACAAGATCAGTTACCGAAGAAGATTTGATCGAGTAGAAAGAGTACCTGACTTATGAGTTTGACCAGCAGAGCTTGCCGGCGATGTAGGTGGCTTCTACCTGGAGATCGTCGGTAAGGACGATGAGGTCGGCATCGGCGCCTATTTGCAAAGTGCCTTTGGTCGGCCAGGCTTGAATAAGCTGGGCAGGCTTTAGGCTTGCTGCCTCTAGGGCTTCGGCTGGGGTACATTTTGTGATTGCATGAAGGTTGCAGACGGCGGCATTAAGATTCAGGTTACTTCCCGCTAGCGTTTGTGTGCCGGCAAGGTAGATTTGGCCTTGGCGTACTTCTATATCCAAAGTACCTAGTTTATACGCGCCATCTATGAGGCCAAGAGCTTCTGTTGCATCGCTAATCAGAATAAGTCCATCCTT
This sequence comes from Chlamydiales bacterium, assembly GCA_021372185.1. Taxonomy (GTDB): domain Bacteria; phylum Chlamydiota; class Chlamydiia; order Chlamydiales; family FEN-1388; genus SZAS-7. The sequence continues at coordinate 4,063 of JAJFUY010000229.1, forward strand.
GTTGCAGCTCCAACAAAGCTGCACGGCTTCAGGACATAGGTGGATACCATCAACAATTACAGAATAGGGCAACGTTGGATAAAAAAGCGCCGATCCTATGATCGATGGGCTACGATGATGAAACGATGGCATAGCATTAAAGAGATGCGTGACAGCTTTTAGCCCTGCATTGATTGCTATCTGCATCTCTTCTGATGTTGCATTTGAGTGCCCTGCAGCTACAATGATGCCGCGATCTGTAAGTTCTTTTACCAGGTTAATGACTCCTGGAAGTTCAGGTGCTAGCGTAACGAGTTTTACACCTTGAAGCGTGCCGTAAATCGCGTCAATCGATCCTACAAAAGAAGTCTGTATAAACTGCGGGTTGTGGGCACCTCTTCTGGCTAGTGAAAAAAATGGGCCTTCCAGATGTATACCAAGAGCGGTTGCCCCTTTTGCAAAGGTCTGAGGCTGCAGTTTTGGCAAAACAGCCTGATACTGCTGGCTGCTTGAGCATATCACCGTAGGCAAAAAGGAGGTGACACCGTATTGCAGAAGTTGCGACGCAACCTCGCTTATTTGTTCTGGGTTTCTAGAAAAATCACAGCCAAATCCCCCATTGATTTGTAGGTCGATAAAACCTGGGGCTATAATTTTGCCTTTGAGGTTGATTTGTTCATCAGCATAGGGTTGAGGGGCAACAATTTTACCATCTTGCACCCAAAGTTCGCCTGACTGAATTTGATGGTCTAGAAGGATACGAGCGCCCGTAAAGTGCGTAGTGGACGCACAAAGCGTAAGAGAGATACACACTGCTATAAAAGAAAAAAGTTGTAGCAAAATGTACCTCAAAAAAGTAGGCATGATAAAAAAATAGCCCTTTCTTTGCAAGAAAGCCCCCTTATATCGCTTGACTTTTTTGTAAACTCGTATATAATATACATGTATACAAAAGGAAGGCTATATGTGGAAAAAATCGTACAGCAAAATTTATGCAGGGGTGAAAAAACAAACCGCCTGGGATTTATCAATCGATGTCAATACGTGGCATGAGTGGCATAGAGATATTGACTTTTGCAAAATGGAAGGGCCATTTGAAGTAGGGAACCACTTTATGCTCAAGCCAAAAGGGGTAAAGCCATTTAAAATCATGCTCACCGATGTACAAGAGGGGCATAGTTTTACTGACTGCACTACCTTTTTTGGAGCAAAAATGTATGATACACATGCATTTGAAGAAACACCCGAAGGCCTAAAGCTTACCAACACACTAGTAGTAACTGGCCCTCTCAAATGGCTCTGGATCAAGCTTGTGGCACAAGATGTTGCAAACAGCATCCCTGAGCAAATGGAAACGCTTATTATGCGTGCACGAGGTAGCAATGGCTAAAAATTGTCTTCCCTTCGGCTTTGAAAAACCAGAGCACAGCCCCGGGTTTTTGCTCTGGCAAACAACCATGATCTGGCAGCGCCTTATTAAAAAGGCGCTTGAGCCTCATGACATATCCCACGCACAGTTTGTCATCATAGCCACCCTACTTTGGTTTAAGGCTCACAACTACGACACCACGCAAACACTCATCGTTACCTGGTCTAAGCTTGATCCTATGACTGTTTCAAAATCTTTGAAAAAACTTGCCATCCAAGGTCTTGTACATAGAGTTGAGCATGAAACAGACACACGAGCTAAAAGCGTAACCCTTACACCTAAAGGTAAAGCGCTTGTTCACACGCTCGTTCCTATCATCGAAGAAATCGATGCTAAATTTTTTGGAATTGTCCCCCACAAAACTCAAAAAACCCTCATTGGAATTCTAGCCCAACTTACAAGGAATACAACTGATGTCTAAAAGCCCCAGATTTTGGATAGGTGTAGCTTCTAAAAATAAATGCACTTGAAAATCACCTATTTAATCGGTTATATAACATGTTAAATAGGTGGATCATGACTGAATATCCAATAATCTCCGAATTTACAAGCGAAAATTTATCGAGTACACTTAATCGTTTTCAGAACATTCAGCTTATTACAACTGAAAACAGAAATGACTTCTCTGGGGAGTTTCCGACCCACACTCGATATTTTACCAATGGCGATAGACCCCTTGTGGCTTTGGTAAAAGAGAGTGGGATGGCCAAATTGTGGTATGGAAATAAAAGGGAAGAGGTTGTAATTCCGGACCACAATTTTGTATTTTTTGATGATAGCGTGCCACATTCGTGGCATTTCAAAAAATGTAATTTAATTATCTACTATTACCGTCTGATTGACGATGCAAATCCAGCATCTACGACGGGTAATTATTGCTTAGATAATTATTTCACTTAGCGCTTACTAACGATGTGTACATATTGTGCACAATGGCTTCAGAATAATAGCCCGATACTTCCATCACAAATTTTCTGACGTCTACAGGTATTTCTTGGTGGTTGGCGTAATCAGAAATGGTGCGCACTACCACAAATGGCACATCATACTCATAACATACCTGAGCAACGCTAGCCCCTTCCATCTCAACACAAAGCGCGTTTAGTAAGCGCTCTTTTAATTCACGTTTATGCTGTTCTCGTGAGACAACCTGATCGCCTGTTAACACAAGCCCCTTAACCACCTGAGGCTGGCTTATATGATATTCGTTCATAATTGAGGCAGGAATCACGCTTTGGATGTCCTTCTCAGCAAACTTTTGCGCTGCCTGATAAGCAAACAGCTCAAGGGTTGGATCTGATGCTATTGATTTTATCTTAAGTAGTGGAAGCTCATATTTTGGGCAAAATGGCTCACCATTCACATCATGCTGCATAAGCTCACTTGCAATCACAATATCACCAATAGCAAGAGATGAATCAACAGCTCCGGCTACTCCAGTAAAGATAACAAGGTCTACGTTGTACTGGCTAATCAGTTGGGCGGTAGTTGCACTAGAGGCTACCTTGCCAATGCGAGCTGCTACAAGTACAGTATCAATACCAAAAAGTTTACCACGATAAAATACTCTTCTGCCCTTTTCAACAGAAGTCACTCCTTGCATAAGCTGCACAAGCTTGCCAGTCTCTCCAGGGACTGCACTAATTAAGCCCACTGTAAGTGGCTTACCATTTGCTAAAAGCTCCTTAACACTCTGCCCCAAAAGCGGCTGCAGTGAACACACACAACAAAACAAAAGAACAATCAACTTCATAATAGCCCTCTAAAATTGCACCGACTATAGGCATTTGCCTCTTTGCCGGCAAGAGTATAGCCTTTTTTGTGGGTTGTGGGGTATAAATTTGACTAATTTGGGAAATTGTTTTGGGGGTGAGGTTGTGATTGTGAATGAGGTTAAGGATTTACGAGAGATTGCTGTTGGGTCTGAGAATCGGATTAAGATTCAGGCTGTCAAGAATGCTGTGAC
>JAJFUY010000240.1 GCA_021372185.1 Chlamydiales bacterium
ACCATGGTTTTCCTAATTGCTCCGACCACCAAACATCAATTTTTTCTCGTTCGGCTCTGCTTTCAACAGTTGCGCCTTCGAGCATATTGCGGTCCCACCCGAACAATATTGCAGTTACATCTTTAAGAACCGAAGCCCAACTAAGCTGGGCATACCCATGCTTACTAACTAATCGTCGAGCAACTGTATCCTTGCCCGAACCAATTAGTCCAACTAACCCTATTATTTGCACGGGTTATTCCTTGTCTTCGGGCACAAGCACTTTAGTTTCTAAAACTGGAACGTCTTCGTCGTCTTCCGTTTCAGTTTCAAAAATGTATTTTATATAATCGTTATCTGCGTCGATTTTAAAAATGTCATCATCTAAGCAATATTCGTTACCACAAGTGCAACCATTCTTCACTTCACACATAGTTTTCCTTACCCTATAAAAAATCCTAGAGGAGTAGATCCCTCAGAATACATTAATATATCTTGTTCTAATTTGTCAATTTCAGCTTGAGCTTCTGCTTTTAAGGCAGATCCGTTCAAAGTTGTACCACCTTGCGGACCAGCTATGTTAGCGAATTTTTCTCTTGCTTCACCTAACATTTTCTTAGAAACTGCTAGGCTGTAATCCCTCAACCAAGGCAATGCCATATAATCGCTCAAAAGAGTAACATCAGGCTTATAGTTATAAGTCCAAAGCAACACGTTTTCATCGCTGCTGCGCTGTCTACGCATTATTGTCAACTCATGCGTAACTTTGTTGTACTTAAAATTTAGATATCCGCCAAACATCTTTGCCGCTAATTCTTGGTATTGAGAGAACAATTCAAAGCTCAATAATCCACCTACACGTCCAGATCTCAACAAATACATGTTAAGAAATCCAGATTCAAATGGCTCAAATTGAGTTGCATTTGAGGTGCTAGTAGATCCAATAGTAGCACGGAATATCTGCTTTACGCTAATTACTTCTTCAGGCAAAGAATAAGTGTTTGTGTCTTCCATCAAAGTTAAAAAGCTGTAACTTTCCTCAACTGAGTTAGAGCTTTTTTGCCTGTATTTTAAAAATGCCTGCTTTAGCGCTTGCTCGTAATGCTGAGGATCAAGTTCCACATCTACTAGTCCATCGCCCAATGAGAAGCGAACGTAATCAAAGACTTCCTGTTTGAGCTCATTTAATGTTTTTGGCACTTTTATTCCTTTGGTTTTTGTGTGTACTTATCTGATGTACACACAAAATCCAACTTATTTAAAAGCTTTCAGAAGAATGATCTGATCATTAATCCTGCCATTCAAATTAACTTCTGTGGCTTTGATCTTACCGAGGAATGTCCGCAGTTGAACTTTACCAGCCTGGTCAAACAATTTGAGCTGTTCTGCTGGTTTCCGCAGTGTTTTTGCAACACTGGTCTTAGGATCCCACCCAATAATAGTCGATCCCTTAACCGACAACACTTGATCTGTTGAAGTGGGATTATAAACTCCCAACTTCCTAGTTTTAGTGTTGTATACCCACAATTGAGTGCATTGCACGATTTCAGTGGGTTTGATACTTTTTAGATTTAGTTCTGGAAATTCCCTTAGGTACTTAAGAGTTTTAACCAGCTTTTCTGGGCTCGCAGGCTTGCGAACAGTAGGCTTACGTGCAGCGATCTTAGCACGTTTAAAATCTGCTAGATCTGTTACGATCATTTGGTACCACTTGATCCAAAGGTCAATTGTTTTTGGACTATAAGTGGCATAACCTTCTGCCAGTGATTTGTCTTTTCCCAGCTTGACTTCCTGCATAAATGCCAATCGTCCTTTATACATGTTTTCCATGTATGGGATAATTTGCTGAGGGCAATTATGAGATCGAAGATATGTCATAATACTAGAAACAGGCAAAGACTTAGACTGCTTGGTAATCTGATCTTCAAATTCTTCCAAGCCGCCAACAATATCATTGCGGATGTCAGCCATTCTATCTTTGATAGTTAGCTTGACAGGTTCTACTTTTTCTTTTTCAATAATAGGATTACCGTCCTCATCTAGTTCGACACTAGCTAACTGACTTCTATCCAACGCCTGCTGCAGATAATTTTGCGCTCGTTGTTCTTGTCCAGGCGGCCATACTGCACCCTGTTTGACCATCATACACATCGGGCCCAACACTTGCCCCAGCATCCAATCTTTTACTTTATTGAATGCACGATGTTGATCTTTGGTCCAATTTTGTCCCATGACTTCATCAATAGTAGGGCGAAGTTCTTTAACCGTGTGATGATAATAATAGAAATACAACCCTTGATCCCACAGCTTCTTAACTTGCTCTGGGCTCATCGTGCTTTGATTTTGCCATTCAGGCTCAGGTCCGGTGCCCGCAGTATCGGTATAAATTGTTCGGCGGCTTCCAGTGGTCCGACGAACTTTCACTGCTTTAGCTTTAGCTTTAGTAGTCGCCAAGGTACCTCTCCATATTTTTGTTAATTACATCATAGTTTAATTTGCCACTAAATTCAATAGCAAAAATGGTTAAATCTTCAGGAGAATTTAGAACTAAAGTTCTAGACATCATATACCAATTGTCAGGGCCAAACATAGTGTCTGCACGATGATAAAATTTTACAAAATTTATCGAAGAGTGAATTTCTATAATTATATACCTCTCAGACAGCTCTTCGATAGTGAGATATTTGCGTCGACCCTGAGCCCAACGATCTATGTTATGCTCGATGTATAATCGAGGAGGGATTGATTCATTCATCAAGTTTGTTTCTATGCTTGCGTTTACGAGAATATTTATTTTTGAGTTTCACCACTTTGTGCTGAAAAACAGAATTGGTTCTCAACGCAGCTTTCATGATATTAATAGGTTTTTTATCCATTTTAGCTAACCAAAATTAGAAGAACCAAAAAAATTGCGAACGCGCACAGCGTATAGAACAAAAATTTCCTCATAGTTTCATATCCTTTCTAGATTTTGGCTTACTTATTTTTTCAATTCCAAAATCCAAAAGAAAAAATGTTTTGGACTCAGGCTCATGATAGTCAATGAAAACAATTTTTGGATCGTTATAATCAAACCTCATACTCCATCCAAAATCGTTTATGGTATTGCATTGCAGGCTATAACGAGCTCCTTTTTCGAGTATCAACTTAGTT
>JAJFUY010000257.1 GCA_021372185.1 Chlamydiales bacterium
GTTTGGTTTTAGAGTCCTTCAGGACGACTGTACAAAGCCCACCGTGACCGCAGGGAACGGTGGGAAAGGGATATAATTAAAAATGGAGCCCGGCTGAGGGCGATTGAATAGCGTTATTCAATCGCCCTCAGCCGGGCTCTAATATTTGTATTCCTTTACCCACCGTTCCCTGCGGTCACGGCGGGCTTCGTTCAGTCGTCCTACGGACTCTAAAACAAAATACTTAAAAAACCACTTCTCTACCTACCTATCTTATGCCCGAGGGAGGGTTGTGGGAATGTAGATGCGACCTGGAGAGAAGGTTAGGCCTGAGGGGGCCATGACGGCGCCTGAGGCGGCCAAAACGCTAAAGACTAGGGCAGCAACGCCTGCCAAGCGAAGGGTGACTTTTACAAACTTGCTTTGGGCTTTTCCTGCGAGTATGAAGGCTGTTACTGATCCGCCTACACCAAGAACACTCATGCCGGTATTGGTGACGGCAAAGGCGGCTAGCTCTTTTACAAATGAAGGGAGTTGCAACTGCTTGATTTTACCTACAAGCTCTGCAATTTTTGGCGATACATAGCTTATGGCGCGACTGCCGTACGTGTAGGTTTGGGCGCCAAGATGTTTAACGTTAGTTGCCACGAAAGTAAAAGCATTATTAATTTGAGTTTTTACTGCTTGAATTTCCATAAAATACCTTTAAATGTTGAAAATTAGTAATCTAGCAGTTTAGGGCTTTTATTCTCAAACGCTGCTTTAATAAAGCGTTAGTGATGGCTGTTTTTGTGGCAGCGCCGTGGCATTTTACTACGAGCTTATTGATGCCTAAGATTTCGGCTCCGGCTTCTTGAATGATATCTGAGGGTTGAATTTGGGGATATTGTGCTTTTAGCACATTAAAGATATGGCGACCATAGGCCTCGCATGATTTTAGAAAGAGGTTGCCGCTAAAGCCATTGGTTACAAAGACGTCTGCTTGCTTGGTGAACACATCGTAGGGCTCTTTATTGCCTACAAATTCAATACCTGGTTCTTCTTGTAAAAGTGCACTTGCGCCTTTTAGCTCTTGAGTGCCCTTAAAGGCTTCTTGGCCAATGTTTAATAAGGCCACTTTGGGATTTTTTATGCCGTACACAGTTTGGTAATAAGCCGATCCTAAACGGGCAAACTGCACAAGCGTCTCAGCACTTGTTTCAACATTGCCTCCAACATCTGTCATTACCACATCACCTTTTGGGGTGGCTATGGAGCAAGCAAGAGCTGGCCGTGATATGCCTGGCAGACACTCAAGCTCTGATCTAACAGCGGCAATTAATGCGCCGGTATTAGCAAGGGTAAGAAAAGCTGAATATTTCGTGTTTTTTAGCCACTGCACGCCAATAAGTAGCGAAGAGGCTTTTTTTTCTCGGATAATTGACGTGGGAGAATCATCCATACCAACAACCTCAGGGCATACCCTAAAGGTGATATGAGGATGCGTGATACTATGCTCTTGAGTGCCAAATAGTACGAGATGTACATCGTGAAAAAAATCATCCGGCAGGCTTAGTGCTGCCTCTATGATATGAGATGGGGGCACATCGGCCCCCATAAGATCAATGCCAATTTGATAAATCGGCATGTATAACTCTTATGCTTTTTCAGCTAGTACAGCTCTGCCTGCATACCAACCGCAAGAACCACAAATTACGTGTGGGGCCTTGTGTGATCCGCAGTTTGTGCAAAGTGACAAACTTTTTGGCTTCTTAGCGTGGTGAGCACGCTTTGTATTTTTACGCGCATTAGAGTGGCGATTACGTGGTACTGCCATGACAAAGTACTCCTTAACAAATGTGGCTAACAGTTTAGCTAAAGCTTAAGAATAAGGCAAGAGCTTATTTACTAAAGTAAATCTTTAAAAGGATTGTTACCTTCTTCGGCTTTCTCTTGAGAATCGGTAGCTTTTTTAAGATATGGTTCTATTTCTTTACGGCGTTTACATACTGTAATGCCGCACTGCGGATAAAATGGCACAGCAAGTAAAATATTTTCTCTTACAATTGGGAGGATATCAAGTGTCCCATCGCGGATATTTTCAAGGGGCTCATCGTGCACTAAATCTTGGATATCAATATCAAAAGTAAACTCTTCATTACAGTAGGAGCACACAAGCTCTACTTGTGTCTGAATATTAAGGCGCAGGATTAGCCAATCATCGGTAACAGAGGCTTCCCCTTCTATAGTTACAGGAGATTCAAAGCGCATCTCTTTTTCTTGGATGTCCATAAAAAGTGGCGCCAAGGTCTCATTGATTTCTTCTGGCTCGTCCTCACGGATGCGGTCTATATATACTTTTCTGGTATCTTTCATGTGCGCGTCATTAGGTTATATGTTTCAATAATCATCTCAAATCCAACAAAAGTAAGCAAAACCAAAAACAGCCCCCTTTTAAAGAGCAGGGAGTCATCGCCAAGTGCTACTTTGTCAATAAATTTTGCCTTCCACACCATAAGTATGGGGAGTATTCCGAGCAAACTTGCGCAGCCAAATCCCCCCGCAAATCCAAGTGCCTGCAAAAACACGTGAGGAAAGCACAAGGCAAAACCTAAAGGCAAGCCAAAGGCAAGTGCTAAAAGAAGCGGCTTTTGTGTGTTTTTGTTTAGGTTTAAGCCGTCTGCCAAAAAGTCAACTAGGCCTATACCCACCCCTAAAAAGGATGTAGTGAGTGCAAAAAACGCAAAACCGCGGCCCAAGCCCCAGATAAAGGCGTTATTGGTAAAATACTGTAAAGGATACACCGCGTCTCTTCCTTGATTTAGTGTATCAAGTAGACCGTTAGGCCCCTCACTTGGCACAATCCCCAAAAAGAGCCACTGCCATACGATATACATTAAAAGCGTAAGAGTAGTACCAATGACAATAGCTCGTCTTAGGCGAGTTTTGTCATAATGCATCCAGGAGGCAAGTGTGGGCACTGTTCCTTGAAAACCAAAAGAAGTAAAGGTAACAGGCAATGCTAAAGATGCTAAATGCCAATTACTTGTCTGTAACAGTGTAGAATCTACAACAGGTAGGCCAATTACCACAAAGCCAGCATAGGCAATAAATAGTCCAATCATAAGCAGGCGATTTACTGGATCAATTACCTTTTTGCCCATGGTAATAGCCGCTACTGTCACAAATGCAAAAATAAGTATACGCACTATTACAGAGGTACTATCGCCAAAAAGCTCAACAAGTAAATTGCCCCCGCCTACCATGTAGGCAATCGTCAGGCTATAAAATAAAAAGAGATAGAGCACCCAGGTGGCAATAAGGCCGGGTTTGCCAAGTGTGCGTTTTGCCATACTTAAAATATTTGCATCACTTTTTAGCCAGAGAGACAATTCGGCAAATAAAAGACCCGTTATAGTCATAAATGCCCAGCAGGCCACTAGCACTGCAATTGATGGCACAAACCCCGCGGGGCCAGTTACCACAGGAAGGGCCAGCATTCCAGCGCCAATTGAGGTGCCAGCAACAATGAGAGAGCCACCAAAGGTACGTAAACCAGAAAATTGCATGATATTTCCATTAAGTTTAGAGCCGTTTTAAAAACTTAGCGTTTGGCACATTTTTGAGTGATTTTGTCAGAGTTTATGATTAGGAACAAACCCACATACTCTTTCGAGTAGGGGGTTTGTTCCTAATCATAAATCGGGCAAAAGCGCCAAAAATTGACAACGATAAGTTTTTCAAGCGGCTCAAAGGGAAATAGTACCTTAAAAGGCAGTTTCTTGCTAACATTGTAATTTCTGAACGAGGAATCAATGCAAGAAATACTTTTAAATATCGAATCCAAGGAAATGCGCCTGGCCTTGTTAAAAAACGGCGAGCTACATGATCTAGTTGTTGAGCGCAAAAAAGAGCGCCAGATAACTGGAAACATCTATAAGGGGCATGTAACAAACATCCTTCACAATATACAGTCTGCCTTCATAGATATTAGTGAAGGTGAAAATGGCTTTATACACATCTCAGACATCATCGAGAACACAAAAAAGTTTGAAGAGATGTTTGACATGGATTTTGACTTGGACTATGACATAAGTGCCATAGACACCAACAAAACCCAAAACCTTAAAATTGACCAGGTGCTAAAAGCTGACCAGTCAGTAATTGTTCAGGTTGTTAAAGAGCCAATAGGCACAAAAGGGGCACGCCTTACATCTAAGATATCGCTTCCTGGCCGCTACCTTGTGCTCTTACCAAACTCCCCTCACCGTGGTGTGTCACGTAAAATTGAAGACCGCGCCTACCGTGATCGTCTCAAAAAAATCATCCGCTCGTTTGAAATGCCGCAAGACATGGGCTTAATATGCCGTACAGCTAGCCAAAGCGCCACAACCGAGATGTTGATTGCAGAAGCCCAAGAGCTTATGCACACCTGGCAGACCATTATAGACGGCTTTAAAAATGCTCCTGGCTCTAAGCTACTCTATGAAGAATCTGACCTTATCAAGCGTGCAGTGCTTACGTGCGTAGATAAAAAACTCGATCGCCTCCTTGTAGATGATTATAACGTCTACCAGACATGTAAGCGCCTTTATGCCCCGTATGAAACAGAACACAACCTCCGTATAGAATACTACCGCGATAAAG